>NZ_JBFJMY010000017.1:0-21691 GCF_041633695.1 Hydrogenophaga sp. | reverse complement strand
GTCGTCCCGCACTTCGAGCAGATCGTCGCTTAGGCGCCCATAGCCACGGGACACCACACCGGGCTGCCAGCCCTGCGCGAGCAGGTGCCGCACCAGCGCGATGGTGGTTGGTGTTTTGCCTGCACCGCCGACCACCACATTGCCGACCACGATGACTGGCACCGGCAGGCGCTGCGCGGGCAAAACACCGCGCGCGTAGAGCCAGCGTCGCAGGGCCGAAAGAGCGCCATAGACCAGGGAAAGGGGCCACAGGAGCCGGGCCCGTATGCCTTTGTGCAGGGCGCTGAACTGCCAGCTGGTCGCGGCGAAAGGGCTGGACCCTGTGCCCTCGCGCATGCTGCGCGGCCTTATTTGCGTGCGGGTTGGCTACCCGATTGCTGGGTGGCGAAGGTGATCTGCACCAGGCCGGCACGGCGTGCGGCGTCCATCACGTTGATGACCGACTGGTGGGTGGCGGCGGCGTCGGCACTGATGATGACCACCACTTCCCGGCTGTCTTGTGCCGATTGGGCCAGCACGCGGGTGAGCACTTCTACGCTCGCACTTTCGAGCACCTGCTTGTTGATGGAGTAGCGGCCATCGCTGCTGATGGCGACGATCACCTCGCGCGGGTTTTCGCGCTGGGCCTGGGCATCGGCGACCGGCAGGTTCACCTGCAATTCGGTGAATTTGCTGTAGGTGGTGGTCAGCATCAAAAAGATCAGCACCACCAGCAGGATGTCGATGAACGGGATCAGATTGATCTCGGGTTCGTCGCGGGTGCCGGGTCGAAAGTTCATGTTTGCCAAGGCTTGTTGCCCCGTTTCAGCGCCGCAGGCTGAGCAAATGCCGGGCAAAGCGCTCGGCCGCCAGTTCCATGGCCAGCAGGTATTCGTCCACGCGGCCACGGAAGTAGCGCCAGAAGATCAGCGCGGGAATGGCGATCATGAGGCCGAAGGCCGTGTTGTACAGCGCGATCGAAATGCCATGGGCCAACTGGGCCGGGTTGCCACCCGCCGCCGCCATGCCCATGCCGCCGTCGCCTGCTTGCGAGCCGAAAATCTCGATCATGCCGATCACCGTGCCCAGCAGACCCAGCAAGGGGGCGGCCGATGCGATGGTGGCCAGCGCGCCCAGGTAACGCTGCAGCTTGGCTGCGGCCTGACGGCCGGCGCCCTCCAGGCTGGCACGCAAGTCTTCCTCGCTGGCACGCGGGTTGACGTTGAAGGTGCGAAAGCCGGTCGCCAGCACTTCGCCCAGCACCGAGTTTTGCTCCAGCTGCGTCACCACATCGGGCCCGGGGATGCCGTTGCGCGACACCATGATGGCTTCGTCCAGCAGTTTGGCCGGGATGATTTTGGCGCTTTTCAGACTGATGAAGCGCTCGATGACGAGGGCCAGTCCGAGGATGGAGCAGGCGATCAGGGGCCAGATGGGCCATCCGGCGGCTTGTATGATGGAAAGCAAGTCAGGGCTCCAGGCGGGATTGACCAAAGTGCGATCTTTGGGATTATGGCCCAGGTGGGCTGTGTGCTTCGACGCAGGACCTGGCGCCCAATTGCGGGCCCCATTCTGGTGACTTGCACGGCCGCACCGGATCTGCGGACGTTCGGTCGCTCACCGATCCACAGAATCTGTGGATAACTTTGTGAAGAACCTGGCCGCCAAACGCTGCCAGCCCTTGCCGGCTATCCCATTCGATACATCGATGACAAAACAGGCAGCATAAATGGCTTTGAAATCAACAGCTTGCTTCTACGGGCACAGAAAACGGGCGACAGGCAGTGTCCGGTCCAGAAAAACCGCGGAGTGTGGACACATTTGTGCCCCAAAGCCCTGTGTCTGAGCCATTTTTCGAATTGGAAGCCCCGCCGACAGGGCGTGTCTGGGCGGTTGGCCCGCTCATGCGAGCCATTGCGGACACTTTGTCGGCCCGTTTCAACCCGGTCGCGGTGGCTGGCGAAATTTCGGGCTTTTCGCGCGCGGCCAGTGGACATTGCTACTTTTCACTCAAAGACGATACCGGTCAGATCCGCTGCGCGCTGTTCCGGCGCTCGGCGGACCAACTCACGTTTGCGCCGCGCGACGGTCAACGGGTTCAGGTGCGCGGCAAACTCGACGTGTATGGACCGCGCGGCGATCTGCAACTCATTGTGGACAGCATGCAGCCGGCCGGGCAGGGCGCACTCTTTGAGCAGTTTCTGCGCCTCAAGGCGCAACTGGAAGCCGAAGGCCTGTTCGAGTCGGCACGCAAACGGCCTTTGCCTGTGCAGCCACGCAGCATCGGCGTGGTCACCTCGCTGGGCGCGGCGGCCTTGCGCGACGTGGTGACCGCCTTGCGCCGCCGGGTGCCCCACCTGCCGGTGGTGGTCTACCCGGCGCCGGTACAAGGCACGCAGGCGCCAGCTGCGCTGTGCCAGGCGCTGGAAACGGCTTACCGCCGCCACGCCCAGAGCGGCGAGAGCGATGTGTTGCTGTTGGTGCGCGGCGGCGGTTCGCTGGAAGACCTGTGGGCGTTCAACGACGAAGCGCTGGTGCGCACCATCGCCCGCGCGCCCATGCCCGTGGTCTGCGGCGTGGGCCACGAAACCGACTTCACCCTGGCCGACTTTGTGGCCGATTTGCGCGCCCCCACACCCACCGCTGCGGCCGAACTGTGCGCCCCCGCCCGCGAGGAGCGGCTGGGTGAGCTGGCCTATCTGCGCGAGCGCCTGAACGAGGCGGCGTACCAGGGCATAGACCAACGTGCTCAGCGCCTGGACCGGCTGGCGCAGCGCATCGGCAGGCCCTCGGGCCGCGCCCACGAAAGCCGCCAGCACTTGTTGGCCTTGCAGCACCGTTTGCAGAGCGGCCTGGTGGTGGGGTTGCAGCGACAGCGCAACCGGCTCGACAAGGTGCAGACGCGTTTGCCTTTGTCTTTGCAATACGCGTTCGAACAACCCAGCCGTCGGCTGCAACGGGTGGAAGCGGCGATGAGCTTGCTCGACCCCCGTCTGGTGCTGCAGCGCGGTTACGCCTGGCTCACCGACGCCGGTGGGCAGGCCGTGACCCGTGTGGCCCATGCCGAGCCCGGGCAAGGCCTGCGCGCCCAACTGGCCGACGGCGAACTGCGCCTCACCGTGGATCGCTGAGGCGTGGCGGTGCGCAGGGGTGGCGTGCAAGCGCCTCAAAACCCCTACGCAATTCCAGGCCTTGGCCTTGCCTACAATGACACGCTGGGATGGCGCCAGGCCATCGCTGGATTCACAACACCAACCGAAGAGGAAACCCCCATGGAACACACCCTGCCTCCACTGCCTTTCGCCATCGACGCGCTGGCGCCGCACTACTCCCAGGAAACCCTGGAGTTCCACCACGGCAAGCACCACAACGCCTATGTGGTCAATCTCAACAACCTGCAAAAGGGCACCGAGTTTGAAGCCATGGACCTGGAGTCCATCGTCAAGAAATCCTCGGGTGGCGTATACAACAACGCGGCCCAGATCTGGAACCACACCTTTTTCTGGAACTGCATGAAGCCCGCCGGCGGTGGTGAGCCTGCAGGCGCATTGGCCGCAGCCATCAATGCCAAGTGGGGCAGCTACGCCGCGTTCAAGGAAGCGTTTGTGAAAAGCGCCGTGGGCAACTTCGGTTCCGGCTGGACCTGGTTGGTGAAGAAGGCCGACGGTTCGGTCGACATCGTCAACACCGGCGCCGCAGGCACCCCGCTGACCACCGCAGACAAAGCCTTGTTGACCGTGGATGTGTGGGAGCACGCCTACTACATCGACTACCGCAACGCACGGCCCAAGTTCGTGGAGACCTTCCTCGACAAGCTGGTGAACTGGTCGTTCGCCGAAGCCAACTTCGCCTGATCCCGGTTCCGGAATCGGCAAAAAAAGGGCTCGAAGGCCATGCCTTCGGGCCCTTTTTGCTGAGACCTGCTTGGGCGGCACGGGCGTGGTTTCATGCCGGTTTGAGCCGCGGGCATCCTGAAAAAAGCGGCTATTTACAAAAAGAATATCTGCTTTTCTTTGAAAATTTTGTATTGTGAGATATGAGTTCAAAAAATGAAGTCTGGGTCAGAGGATTGAAAGCAAAATTTCAGACTATCTACAGATTCCGCTGAAGGGCGACACTTTTCAGCGGGAATTTCATAACGATCCACGGAGCAAACCTATGAGCACCCAGCAGCCCACCATCATCTACACGCTGACCGATGAAGCGCCTTTGCTGGCGACCAGCGCCTTTCTTCCCATCGTCCGCGCGTTCACCGCACCGGTTGGCGTTGACGTGGTCAGCAGCGACATTTCGGTTGCTGCGCGCGTGTTGGCCGCTTTCCCGGAATGCCTGACCGAAGAGCAGCGTGTGCCGGACAATCTGGCCGCCCTGGGCAAGCTCACCCTGCGGGCCGACGCCAACATCATCAAGCTGCCCAACATCAGCGCGTCGGTGTCGCAGCTGATCAGCGCGATCAAAGAGCTGCAATCCAAGGGTTATGCGATTCCCGACTTCCCCGAATCGCCCAAGACCGAAGAAGAAAAAGCCATTCGCAACCGCTACGCCAAGTGCACCGGCAGCGCCGTGAATCCGGTGCTGCGCGAGGGCAATTCGGACCGCCGTGCGCCGCGCGCCGTGAAGGAATTTGCCCGCAAGAACCCGCACAGCATGGCCGAGTGGAGCCAGGCATCGCGCTCGCATGTCTCGCACATGCACCACGGCGACTTCTACCACGGCGAAAAGTCGATGACGCTGGACCGGGCGCGTGATGTGAAGATGGAGTTGATCACCAAGACCGGCAAGACCATCGTGCTCAAAGAAAAGGTGGCGCTGCAGGATCGCGAAGTGATCGACAGCATGTACATGAGCAAGAAGGCCTTGCTGGAGTTCTACGAAAATGAAATCCAGGACGCCTACAAGACCGGCGTGATGTTCTCCTTGCACGTCAAGGCCACCATGATGAAGGTGTCGCACCCCATCGTGTTCGGCCACTGCGTGCGCATCTTCTACAAGAACGCATTCGAGAAGCACGCCAAGCTGTTCGATCAGCTGGGCGTGAACGTCAACAACGGCATGGTCAACCTCTACGACAAGTTGGCCACACTGCCCCAGTCGCAGCGCGAAGAAGTCATTGCCGACCTGCACGCCTGCCACGAAGGTCGCCCCGAACTCGCCATGGTGGACTCGGCCAAGGGCATCACCAACTTCCACTCGCCCAACGACGTCATCGTGGACGCCTCCATGCCCGCCATGATCCGCAACGGCGGCAAGATGTGGGGGGCCGATGGCCGCCTGAAGGACGTCAAGGCCGTGATGCCCGAGTCGACCTTCGCCCGGATCTACCAGGAGATGATCAACTTCTGCAAGTGGCACGGCGCGTTCGACCCCAAGACCATGGGCACCGTGCCCAACGTGGGCCTGATGGCCCAGCAGGCCGAAGAGTACGGCTCGCACGACAAGACCTTCGAAATCACCGAAGACGGTGTGGCCAACATCACCGATCTCGCCACGGGTGAGGTACTGCTGAGTGAAGAGGTGGAGGCGGGCGACATCTGGCGCATGTGCCAGGTGAAAGACGCCGCGATCCGCGACTGGGTGAAACTGGCCGTGAACCGTGCGCGCAATTCGGGCATGCCCGTGGTGTTCTGGCTCGATGCCTACCGCCCGCACGAGGCCCAGCTCATCACCAAGGTCAAGATGTACCTGCACGAGCACAACACCGCCGGTCTCGACATCCAGATCATGAGCCAGGTGCGCGCCATGCGCTACACCCTGGAGCGCGTGGTCCGTGGCCAGGACACCATCAGCGCCACCGGCAACATCCTGCGCGACTACCTGACCGACCTGTTCCCCATCATGGAACTGGGCACCAGCGCCAAGATGTTGTCCATCGTGCCGCTGATGGCGGGTGGCGGCATGTACGAAACCGGCGCCGGTGGCTCGGCGCCCAAGCACGTGCAGCAACTGGTGGAAGAAAACCACTTGCGCTGGGACTCGCTGGGTGAATTCTTGGCCTTGGCGGTGTCGCTGGAAGATTTGGGCCTCAAGACCGGCAACACCCAGGCCAAGATACTGGCCAAGACGCTGGACGCCGCCACCGGGCAACTGCTGGACAACAACAAGGGACCCAGCCCCAAGACCGGGCAGCTGGACAACCGCGGCAGCCAGTTCTACCTGGCCATGTACTGGGCACAGGCGTTGGCCGCACAAACCGAAGACCCGGCGCTGGCTGCCAAGTTCGAGCCTCTGGCCAAGTACCTGACCGACAACGAACAGACCATCGTCGCGGAGCTGGCGGCGGTGCAAGGCCAGCCGGCCGACATCG
The DNA here is from genome assembly GCF_041633695.1 of Hydrogenophaga sp. Lineage (GTDB taxonomy): Bacteria > Pseudomonadota > Gammaproteobacteria > Burkholderiales > Burkholderiaceae_C > Hydrogenophaga. Next base: position 15,408 of record NZ_JBFJMY010000017.1, on the reverse strand, counting down.
GTGGCTACTACATGCCCGATATGGCCAAACTCGAGCGCGTGATGCGGCCCAGCCAGACCTTGAACGCGGCGCTGGAGCTCACAAAAGCGTAACGGTCGTGGGCGTCACGCCAGGCGCTTTCTGCGCTGGCGCACAAGGGCTTGCGGGGCGTTCAGCCCGCAAGCCCTTTCTTTTTATGGGTTCGGGTTGGCGCCGCCGTGGCTGGCCCGGGCGCCACGCCGCAGGGGGAACGGACACGCCGATCCAGGCGCCTCGGCCTGGCGCGCGCTCGGCCTATTCGGACTTGCGAAAGACGGGGCCGCTCAAACGGGTCTTGGCGCCGATGTGGCGCTTGGCAAACCAGCCCTGGTTCATTTCCAGCACATAGCGCACCGGTTGGGTCGAGCAATGCGAGTCGGTGGTCTGGGGCTGCATGTCGGCCAGGTTGACGATGCTGCCGTCGTCGGCGACGAAGGCGGCGGTCAGCGGCAACAAGGTGTTCTTCATCCAGAAGCACTGGACTTCGGCCCGCTCGAAGACGAACAGCATGCCTTCGTGGGTCGGCATGTCTTTGCGGTGCATGAGTCCGATCGACCGTTGCTGCGGTGTCGCCGCGATCTGCGCGTCGATCTGGTACAGGCCTGCAGCCAGTTTGACCCGAGGCAGGTCCAGCTGGGGCCGTTCTTGTGCCGACACGCCGCCGCCCAGGGTCAGGAGCAGCGCGGCCAGCGAGGCGGGGAGGGAATGGAGGAAGCGCATCGTGTGTCTGGTCGGTTGTCGGGCCTGAACCCGTGCGGGCGTGGCATCGCGCGCACGGGCATGAACGTGGGTGGACGGTAGAGGGGCGGGGACTAAAATAGTTCGCACTCACCGCGATCATAAGGTCGACCATGGGTCTGCCCAGCATCCCTCGTTTCGAACACGGAGTCCTGTATCCATGTACCAGCACATCAAAGTTCCCGCCGAAGGCCAGAAAATCACCGTCAACGCCGACATGTCCCTGCAGGTGCCGGACCAGGTGGTCGTGCCGTACATCGAGGGTGATGGCACCGGCCTTGACATCACGCCGGTGATGCTCAAGGTGGTGGACGCGGCTGTGGCCAAGGCCTACGGCGGCCAGCGCAAGATCCACTGGATGGAGGTGTATGCGGGTGAAAAATCCACCCAGGTCTACGGCCCCGACGTGTGGTTGCCCGAAGAGACGCTGCAGGTGCTGCGCGAGTACGTGGTGTCCATCAAGGGGCCGCTGACCACGCCCGTGGGGGGCGGTATACGTTCACTCAATGTGGCGCTGCGCCAGGAGCTGGACTTGTATGTGTGCCTGCGCCCGGTGCAGTACTTCAGTGGCGTGCCTTCTCCGGTGAAGGAGCCGCAAAAGGTCAACATGGTGATCTTCCGCGAGAACTCCGAAGACATCTACGCCGGCATCGAGTACGAAGCCGAGTCGGACAAGGCCAAGAAGCTCATCAAATTCCTCCAGGAGGAAATGGGTGTCACCAAAATCCGCTTTCCGAACACCTCGGGCATTGGCATCAAGCCGGTGTCGCGCGAAGGCACTGAGCGCCTGGTGCGCAAGGCCATCCAGTACGCCATCGACAACGACAAGCCCAGCGTGACCATCGTGCACAAGGGCAACATCATGAAGTACACCGAGGGTGGCTTTCGCGATTGGGCCTACGCGCTGTCGCAAAAGGAGTTTGGTGCCGAGTTGGTGGACGGCGGCCCCTGGTGCCGTTTCAAGAACCCCAGGACCGGAAAAGACATCACCATCAAGGACAGCATTGCCGATGCCTTTCTGCAGCAAATCCTGCTGCGCCCCGCTGAATATTCGGTGATCGCCACTTTGAACCTGAACGGCGACTACATCTCCGATGCACTGGCGGCGCAGGTCGGGGGCATTGGCATCGCGCCCGGCGCCAACCTGTCGGACTCGGTGGCCTGTTTTGAAGCCACCCACGGCACGGCGCCCAAGTACGCAGGCAAGGACTATGTGAACCCCGGTTCCGAAATCCTGTCGGCGGAGATGATGTTGCGCCACATGGGCTGGACCGAAGCCGCCGACCTCATCCTGCGGTCCATGGAGAAATCCATTGCGAGCAAGAAGGTCACCTACGACTTTGCCCGCCTGATGGACGGCGCAACCCAGGTGAGCTGCTCGGGCTTTGGTCAGGTGATGATCGACAACATGTGATCCGGCCATTCGCGAACGCCTGGAGCGCCGGGTTTGCGAAACACTTAAGGTGTGAAAAACCGCCAGGAAGCAGGCTTCCTTGGCGGTTTTCTTTTGCCGGGTCGCCGCACAATGGGCTTCAGGAGGTGTAGATGGCGCTGGGCAGAAGTTGGACGCAAGCGAGCAACAAGGTGGGAGAGAGGTCCGAATGCCGGCCTGCCCGCACATTGGTAGCCCTGCAAATCTCAGGGGAGCTGCTGTCCCCGCTAGAATCGTTTTCATGGCCACCCAGAAACCCAAACCTCCCGAAAACCCGGTTACACCTCCTGGTGCGGGGAGCGACGATTCGGTCGTGCTCGAACGCCGAACCCAGAAGGTCAAACCCCCACAGATGTTTCAGGTGGTGCTGCTCAACGACGATTTCACGCCCATGGAGTTTGTGGTGCACGTCATCCAGGAGTATTTCAGCAAAGACCGTGAAACCGCGACCCAGATCATGCTGAAGATCCACCTGGAAGGCAAAGGCATTTGCGGGGTTTACTCCCGCGATGTGGCCAGCACCAAGGTCGAACAAGTCACCCAGGCGGCCCGACAGGCGGGCCACCCTTTACAGTGTTTGAGCGAACCAGTTGAATAAAAGCGTATCCACCCCACCTGTTGGTCATCTCCTTGTTACCCTAGTCACAGACGTCTTGCGTTTCAGATCATCCCAAGCCTAAAGGAAGTGCCCATATGATTGCCCAAGAACTTGAAGTCAGCTTGCATATGGCCTTTGTCGAGGCCCGGCAGCAGCGGCACGAATTCATCACCGTCGAACACCTGCTCTTGGCCCTGCTGGACAACCCCAGCGCGGCCGAGGTGCTGCGCGCCTGCTCGGCCAATGTCGACGACCTGCGCAAGTCGCTCACCAACTTCATCAAGGACAACACGCCCCAGGTGGCGGGGTCCGATGAGGTGGATACCCAGCCCACGCTGGGCTTTCAGCGCGTCATCCAGCGCGCCATCATGCACGTGCAGTCCACCGGCAATGGCAAGAAGGAAGTCACCGGTGCCAATGTGTTGGTCGCCATTTTTGGCGAGAAGGACTCCCACGCCGTTTACTACCTGCATCAGCAGGGTGTGACGCGCCTGGACGTGGTCAATTTCATTGCCCACGGCATCCGCAAGAGCGACCCGCCCGAACCCTCCAAATCGGGCGAGAGCGCGCCCGAGAACGAAGAGGGTGGCGAAGCCAAGAGCAATGAAAAGGCCTCGCCTCTGGAGCAGTTCACGCAGAACCTCAACCAGATGGCGAAAGACGGCAAGATCGATCCGCTGATCGGGCGCGAATACGAAGTCGAGCGCGTGATCCAGATCCTGTGCCGCCGCCGCAAGAACAACCCGTTGCTGGTGGGTGAAGCCGGTGTCGGCAAGACCGCCATCGCCGAGGGCCTGGCCTGGCGCATCACGCAAAACGAGGTGCCCGAAATTCTGGCCGAAGCGCAGGTGTATTCGCTGGACATGGGTGCGCTGTTGGCGGGCACCAAGTACCGTGGCGATTTTGAACAGCGCCTGAAAGGCGTGCTCAAGTCGCTCAAGGACAAGCCCAACGCCATCCTGTTCATCGACGAAATCCACACCTTGATCGGCGCGGGCGCCGCTTCGGGCGGCACATTGGATGCCTCCAACCTCCTGAAGCCCGCTCTCTCCAGCGGGCAGATGAAGTGCATTGGCGCCACCACCTTCACCGAGTACCGGGGCATCTTCGAAAAAGACGCGGCACTCAGCCGCCGCTTCCAGAAGGTCGACGTGGTCGAGCCCACGGTGCAAGAAACCGTCGACATCCTCAAGGGCCTGAAGTCGCGCTTTGAAGAGCACCATGGCGTGAAATACGCCGTGGCTGCCCTGCAGGCGGCGGCCGAGTTGAGTGCCAAGTACATCAACGACCGCCACCTGCCCGACAAGGCCATCGACGTGATCGACGAGGCGGGTGCTGCGCAGCGCATCCTGCCAGCGTCCAAGCGCAAGAAGACCATCAGCAAGACCGAGGTCGAAGAGATCGTGGCTAAGATCGCGCGCATTCCGCCCGCCAACGTGTCCAACGACGACCGCGGCAAGCTCAAGACGCTGGAACGCGATCTGAAGAGTGTGGTGTTCGGACAGGACAAAGCGCTCGACATCCTGGCCTCCAGCGTCAAGATGGCGCGCTCGGGACTGGGCAAATCGGACAAGCCGATTGGTGCCTTCCTGTTCAGCGGCCCCACGGGCGTGGGCAAGACCGAAGCCGCCAAGCAGCTGGCCTACATCATGGGCATCGACCTGATCCGCTTCGACATGTCGGAGTACATGGAGCGCCATGCGGTCAGCCGCCTGATCGGTGCGCCTCCGGGCTACGTGGGCTTTGACCAGGGTGGTTTGCTGACCGAGGCCGTCACCAAGAAGCCGCACTGCGTGCTGCTGCTCGACGAAATCGAGAAAGCGCACCCGGACATCTTCAACGTGTTGCTGCAGGTGATGGACCATGGCACGCTGACGGACAACAACGGACGCAAGGCCGACTTCCGCAACGTGATCGTCATCATGACGACCAACGCGGGTGCCGAGACCATGAACAAGGCGACCATTGGCTTCACCAACCCGCGCGAAGCGGGCGACGAGATGGCCGATATCAAGCGTCTGTTCTCGCCCGAGTTCCGCAACCGCCTGGACGCCACCGTGGGCTTCAAGGCGCTGGACGAAAACGTCATCCTGCGCGTGGTGGACAAGTTCCTTTTGCAGCTCGAGCAGCAACTGGGCGAGAAGAAGGTGGAGGTCACCTTCACCGACGCTCTGCGCAAGCACCTGGCCAAGAAGGGCTTCGATCCGCTCATGGGCGCACGCCCGATGCAGCGCCTGATCCAGGACACCATCCGGCGTGCCCTGGCCGACGAACTGCTGTTCGGCCGCCTGACCGATGGTGGGCGTCTGACAGTGGATATCGAGACCGTGAAGGACGAAAAGGGTGTGGAAACCCAGGAAGTCAAACTCGATATCCAGCCGCTGCCCAAGAAAGAGGGCAAGACCAAGCCCACGGCCGATGCCGAGACCAACTGAGGTTTGAACTGCCCCCCAAAAAAGGCCCGGTTGATCCGGGCTTTTTTTTGTCTCAATCGAAGCGGCCTTCTACCGCTCTTGCCGCTTCGCGTGCGGCTTCTTCTTCAGGGCTGCGCCAGGTAGGCGGCGCGGATCGCTTCGATGCGTTTGCGGTTTGCGCCCAGGTCTTCCTTGCCCAATCGGCTGGCGCTGCGCACTTCGATCACACCGCGCTCGGGGTTGAGCCAGAACTCCACATCGTCCACAAACTTCAACCAGCGCGTCTGCGCTTCGGCATAGAGGTAGTCGGGTTTTTGTTCGACCACGGTGATGCCGGGCATGGCCTGGAGCACGCCGAGAAGCGTCTGTATCGACACCTCGGCACTCCCGCTCTTGAGCGTCAGCGGCGCTATGTTGGCTGCGTCCTTTTGCGCATGGTCCGGGTAGAGCGGGGCCTGGCTGGAGACGCTGTTGCGGGTGTTGGACGGTGGTTTGAGGCGGCCGCTGGTGATGCCGATGTCGGCCGGGCGTTTGCCGCTGAAGCCACCGATCTGTGCCACCAGCAAAGCGAGGGCGGGCACGCACAGCAGAAGGATGATCAGCGTATTGGTCATGGTTTTTCCTCGTTGGCCCAGCTTCACCGCTTGCCGCCCAGCAAGCCGCCCAGAATGCCTCGCACCAGTTGCCGCCCCAGTCCGCTGGCCACACTGCGCGCCGCCGTTTTGGCCATGGTCTGCACCAGGCCGTCGTACTGGCCACCGCGCGGGCCGGTGCGGCCGAACAAGGCTTCGTTGACCATGCTGCCTATGCCCCCGCTCGCTGCGGGTGCCTCGGTTGCGCCGGGCAGCCGTGGGGTGGTGGGCTTTTTGCCGTCGCTGTCCGCCTGGGGCTGGGCGGCTTCGGTGCGGCCTTTGATGATTTCGTAAGCGCTTTCGCGGTCCAGCGTTTCTTCATACACGCCAGCGACCAGCGAGTCTTTCAGCAGTTGCTGGCGCTGCGCATCGGAGATCGGCCCGAGCTGGCTGCCGGGCAGCAGCACATAGACGCGTTCGGTCTCGCTGGGGCGGCCTTTGGGGTCGAGAAAACTCACCAGCGCTTCGCCCACCGCGAGTTCGGTGATGGCGGCTTCGATGTCCAGCCCGGCTTTGGGGCGCATGGTCTGCGCCGTGGCTTTCACGGCCTTCTGGTCGCGCGGGGTGAAGGCGCGCAGCGCATGCTGTACCCGGTTGCCGAGTTGGCCGAGCACGCTGTCGGGAATGTCCAGCGGGTTCTGGGTCACAAAATACACGCCCACGCCCTTGGAGCGCACCAGGCGCACCACGAGTTCGATGCGTTCCACCAGAATCTTGGGCGCTTCGTTGAACAGCAAATGGGCTTCGTCGAAGAAGAACACCAGCTTGGGTTTTTCCGGGTCGCCGATCTCGGGCAGTTGCTCAAACAGTTCCGACAGCATCCACAGCAGAAAGGTGGCGTACAGGCGCGGTGCGTTCATGAGCTTGTCGGCCGCCAGGATGTTGACCACGCCTTTGCCGCCCACGGTCTGCATGAAGTCCTGGATGTTGAGCATGGGCTCGCCAAAGAAGCTGTCGCCGCCTTGCTGCTCGATCTGCATCAGCCCGCGCTGGATGGCGCCCACGCTGGCGGCGCTGATGTTGCCGTACTCGGTGGTGAAGAGCTTGGCGTTGTCGCCCATGTACTGCAGCATGGCGCGCAGGTCTTTCATGTCGAGCAGCAGCAGGCCGTTGTCGTCGGCGATCTTGAATACCAGGTTGAGCACACCCGCTTGCGTGTCGTTCAGATCGAGCATGCGGGCCAGCAGCAGCGGGCCCATGTCGCTCACCGTGGCGCGTACCGGGTGGCCTTGTTGGCCAAACACGTCCCACAGCGTGGTGGGGCAGGCTTGCGGGGTGGGCAGGTCCAAACCCCTGGTTTTCAGAACGCCCGCGATTTTTTCGTTCACCGTGCCGCTCTGGCTGATGCCGGTGAGATCGCCTTTCACATCGGCCATGAAAACCGGCACCCCGATGCTGGAAAAGCCCTGGGCCAGCGCTTGCAGGGTCACCGTCTTGCCGGTGCCGGTGGCGCCGGTGATGAGGCCGTGTCGGTTGGCCAGGCCGGGCAACAGCTGGCACTGGGTGTTGGCGTTCTGGGCAATCAGCAGCGGTTCGGCCATGGTGGGACTCGTCTTTCTGGTGCAGGGTGGGTGAAAACGTAAAATCGAGCTTATTAGATCAAACACCGCACCAGCTAAAGGACAATTTCGTGGCCGGACACAGCAAATGGGCAAATATTCAACACCGCAAGGGGCGCCAGGACGAAAAGCGCGGAAAAATCTGGACCCGTGTCATCCGTGAAATCACGGTGGCGGCGCGCCAAGGCGGTGGCGACCCGGCGATGAACCCGCGCCTGCGGCTGGCGATCGACAAGGCCAAAGCGGCCAATATGCCTGCAGACCGCATCAAATACAACGTGGACAAGGCCTCGGGCAACCTCGAAGGGGTGTCGCTGGAGGAAATTCGTTACGAGGGATATGGCATTGCGGGTGCGGCCATCATCGTCGACACCATGACCGACAACAAGGTGCGCACCGTGGCCGAAGTGCGGCACGCGTTCAGCAAGTACGGCGGCAACATGGGCACCGAAGGCTCGGTGGCGTTCCAGTTTGTGCACTGCGGGCAGCTGATTTTCGCGCCCGGTACGCCAGAAGAGAAACTGATGGAAGTGGCGCTGGAGGCGGGTGCCGACGATGTGATCACCGGCGACGACGGCGCCATCGAAGTGCTGACGCCGCCGACCGAATTCGAGGCGGTGAAAGAGGCCTTGGAAGCCGCAGGCATGGTGCCTGAAGTGGCCGAGGTGACGATGCGGGCCGAAAACGCCATCGAACTGAGTGGCGAAGACGCCGAGAAGATGCAGAAGTTGTTGGACGTGCTGGAAGACCTGGACGACGTGCAGAACCTGTACCACAACGCAAGCATTTGAAGCACCCCCGCGCCGCGCACGCCACCCCCTCCAGGGGGCAACGCTGGCCGACCGGCCGAGCCGGGTCGGCGGCGTTCTGGATTTTTGCACTTCGCGCCGGTTGCACCTGTGTGTTGTGCGCTGAATGGATTTTTTGGAGTTTGAATTGAAAGTACTGGTGATTGGTGGCGGCGGTCGTGAGCACGCTTTGGCCTGGAAGCTCAAGCAATCCGAGGGGGTGGAGCAGGTGTTTGTCGCGCCCGGCAACGCCGGTACGGCGCGCGACCCGGACCTGACCAACCTGGACATCACCGACAAGCAGGCTTTGCGCGAGTGGGTGCAAGCCCAAGGCGTGGCGTTGACGGTGGTGGGGCCTGAGGCGCCGTTGGCCGCTGGCGTGGTGGACGAGTTCCGTGCCCACGGCTTGGCCATTTTTGGCCCTACACAGGCCGCAGCCCAGCTGGAAAGCTCCAAGGCCTTTTCCAAAGCTTTCATGAAGCGCCACGGCATTCCCACCGCCGAATACGAAGCTTTCACCGATGCTGCCGCCGCGCACGCCTATGTGGATGCCAAGGGCGCACCCATCGTGATCAAGGCCGACGGCTTGGCGGCAGGCAAGGGCGTGGTGGTGGCGATGTCGCTGGCCGAGGCGCACGAAGCCATCGATTTCATGTTGCTCGACAACAAGCTGGGCGTGGTGCACAACGAGGGTGGCGCGCGGGTGGTGATCGAAGAATTTCTTACCGGCGAAGAAGCCAGTTTCATCGTGTTGTGCGACGAGAAACACGCGCTCGCCCTGGCCACCAGCCAGGACCACAAGCGCCTGCAGGACGCCGACCAAGGCCCCAATACCGGTGGCATGGGCGCGTATTCGCCGGCGCCGGTGGTCACGCCCGCCGTGCACGAGCGCGCCATGAACGAGGTGATCCTGCCCACCCTGCACGGCATGGCGGCCGACGGCATTCCGTTCTCGGGCTTTTTGTATGCGGGCCTGATGATCGCGCCCGACGGCCGCATCAAGACGCTGGAATTCAATTGCCGCATGGGCGACCCCGAAACCCAGCCGATTCTGATGCGCCTGCAAAGCGATCTGGCGCAAGTGCTGCTGGCCGCCACGCGCGGTGAACTCGATCGGGTGGCGCTGCAATGGGACGAGCGCGTGGCCCTGGGCGTGGTGCTGGCCGCCGCCGGCTACCCCATGAATCCGCGCAAAGGCGACGCCATCACCGGCTTGCCGGCCGATGCCGCCGACAGCATGGTGTTCCACGCCGGGACCACGGCGAAAGACGGTGCCGTGCACACCGCCGGCGGGCGTGTGCTGTGCGTGACGGCGCTGGCACCCACGGTGGCACAGGCGCAGCAACGCGCTTACCATGCCGTGCAGGGCATTGCCTTCGACGGCATGCAGTTCCGCCGCGACATCGGGTACCGCGCGGTTTGACGTTCCGCACACCCCCTGCGACACCATCCGCGGGCAAGGCGGGTGTGTTTTTGCTCGTGCGCGCCACAGGAACCCCATGACGCTTCTTACCCGGGATGTGCCAGCCTACTTGCTGGACTTGCAGGATCGGATCACCTCGACGGTGGCCTTGGTCGATGGTGGGCATTTTATGGTCGACCGCTGGAAAAAAGCGCCGGGCGAGCTGCTGCAAGGCCAAGGCGTCACGCAGATTTTGGAAGGCGGCGCCGTGTTCGAGCGCGCTGGCTGCGGGTTCTCGCATGTGCAAGGGCCTCGGCTGCCCCCCTCGGCCACGCAACACCGGCCCGAACTGGCGGGCGCGCCGTTTGAGGCCATGGGGGTCTCGCTGGTGTTCCACCCGCGCAACCCCTATGTGCCCACGGTGCACATGAATGTGCGCATGATCGCGGCCACGCCCAAGGGCGGCGAACCGGTGTGCTGGTTCGGTGGCGGCATGGACCTCACACCGTATTACGGCTTCGAAGAAGACGCGCGGCATTTCCACAGCACCTGCCGGCGTGCGCTGGACCCGTTCGGCGTGGACAAGTACCCCCGCTTCAAAACCTGGTGCGACGAGTACTTCTATTTGAAACACCGCGACGAGCAGCGCGGCATTGGCGGCGTGTTTTTCGACGATTTTTCCGAGCTGGGGCAGGCGGGCAGTTTCGCCATGACGGCCTCGGTCGCGGACGCGTTTCTCGACGCTTACCTGCCCATCGTGGACCGGCGCAAGAACATGGCCTACACCGAGCGCGAGCGCGCGTTCCAGCTCTACCGGCGCGGCCGCTACGTGGAATTCAACCTGGTCTGGGACCGGGGCACGCACTTTGGCCTGCAATCGGGTGGCCGTTCCGAGTCGATTCTGCTGTCCATGCCACCGCTGGTCAGTTGGTCGTATCGCCGACAAGATGCCAAGGGTTCGCCCGAACAACAGCTGAGCACCCGGTTTCTGGTGCGCAAGGACTGGATTTGATGGATAGCTTGCACACTTCTACCGGTCCCAAACCGCTGCGGGTGGCGATGTTTGGCGGCGCCTTTGATCCGCCCCACATGGCCCACCGCTCGCTGGCCGAAGCCGCACTCAAACAGCTCGATCTCGATCTGCTCTACATCCTGCCCACCGGGCACGCCTGGCACAAGACGCGGGTCTTGTCGCCCTCGTCACAGCGCCTGGCCATGTGCGAGCTGGCGTTTGGTGACTTGCCCAAGGCCCGCATCGACAGCCGGGAAATCCGGCGCGCGGGGCCGAGTTACACCGCCGACACGCTCAAAGAACTGGCCGCCGAGCACCCGCGCGCGCAGCTCTACCTCATACTGGGGGCCGACCAGTTGCTGGCGTTCAAGAACTGGGTGCATTGGCAGGATGTGCTGGCCCTGGCCTCGCTGGCGGTGGCGAACCGGGCCACCAACATCGGAGCAGATGCCGCCCAGCCCCACCACCCGGAGACCGATCTTTCGGGCGTGGACCTGCCTTTTGAGCGCTTGAACATGCCCTTGCAGAACATCAGTGCGACGGCGGTGCGCGCCCAGCTGGCACAGTCGCGGGGTGGCGGCCCGTCCATTGAAGTGCTGGTGCCCCAGCCTGTCGCAAGCTATATTTCACAACATCACCTTTACCAGACCCATACATGACCAGCGAAACCCAAGCCAAAAAAGACATCCAGCGACTCCAACGCGCCATTGTGGATGGACTCGAAGATGTCAAAGCCCAGGAGATCGTGGTCTTCAACACCGAGCATTTGTCCCCCCTGTTTGAACGCGTGATCATCGCCAGCGGCACCTCGAACCGCCAGACCAAGGCGCTGGCCGCCAGCGTGCGCGACGCGGTGCGCGAAGCCGGTTTTGACAAGCCGCGCATCGAAGGCGAAGACAACGGCGAATGGATCATCGTGGACTGCGGTGCGGCCGTGGCGCACGTGATGCAGCCCGTGATCCGCCAGTACTACCGCCTGGAAGAGATCTGGGGGCAAAAGCCGGTTCGGGTCAAACACGGTGCCGAAAAGCCCGTGGTGGCCGCCAAAGCGCCTGCGCGCAAAAAAGCCAAGGTTGAGGACAAGCCGGTCAAAGCCATTGCCGCCAAGACGGTGGCTCGCACGGCGGCCAAATCGGCAGCCAAGTCGGCGGCGGCATCCGCTCCCAAGCCCAGCGCCAAGCCCAAGGCCGCCAGCGGAAAGACCGTGGCTGGCAAAACCGCAGCACGCAAGACCGTTGCCGGTGACAAGCCCAAGGCCAAGATGGCCACGGTGGTGGTCAAGCCGCGCTCGACCACCAAGCCCGGTGCGACCAAACCGACCGAGAAGCCGGCCAGAAAACCCGCTGCCAAGCGCCCGGCCGTCAAGAAGGCATGAAGCTGGTGATCGTCGCGGTCGGGCAGAAGATGCCCGGCTGGGCCCAGACCGCCTACGACGATTACGCCAAACGCTTCCCGCCCGAATGGCGGGTGGAACTCAAGACCGTCAAGACCGAACCGCGTGGCTCTAAAACGCTGGAGACCCTGCAAGCGGCCGAGCGCGAGCGCATCGTGGGCGCCTTGCCCAGGGGCTGCCGTGTGGTGGCGCTGGACGAACGCGGCACCGCCCTGACCACCAAGGTGCTGGCGCAACAGCTGTTGCACTGGCAGCAGGAGGGGGACGACGTGGCCCTCATCATCGGCGGCCCCGATGGCCTGGAGCCCGCGTTTCGCGAAGGTGCGCACCAGCGCGTGCGCCTGTCCGATTTGACCTTGCCCCACGCCATGGCGCGCGTGCTGTTGATCGAACAGCTGTACCGGGCCTGGTCGATCAACGCCAACCACCCTTACCACCGCGAGTGAGGCTCGGCCTGGGGCCTTGCGTGGGCTGCGAAGACGCTGGGGCCCCATGCCGTTTCACCGCCGTGGTTTCCATGTCCGAGATTCAACGCCATGACCTTCATCTACCTCGCGTCACAAAGCCCGCGCCGTTTGCAGTTGCTGGAGCAGTGGGGTGTGCGCTGCGAACTGCTCTTGCCCGATGCCGGGGAGGATACCGAGTCGCTGGAAGCGGCGTTGCCGGGTGAGGCGCCAGCGGCCTACGTGACCCGGGTCACCGGCCTCAAACTGCAGGCCGCCTTGGCGCGCCTGCGCCAGCGCGGCCTGCCTCCGGCGCCTGTGCTGTGTGCCGACACCACCGTCGCACTGGGGCGGCGCATTCTGGCCAAACCCGAAGACGCGGCCGACGCGGCCCGCATGCTGGCTGCACTCTCGGGCCAACGCCACCGCGTGCTCACCGCCGTGGCGGTGGGCAAACCGCGTGCGCGTGCGGCGCAGCAGTGGTCGGCCTTGTCGACCTCGTGGGTGACGTTCGAGGCTTTGCGCCCAGCCCAGATTCGGGCGTATGTGCAGACCGGCGAGCCCATGGGCAAAGCCGGGGCCTATGCCATTCAGGGGCGGGCGGCACTGTGGGCCAGCCACATCAGCGGCAGCTATTCGGGCATCATGGGTCTGCCTGCGTTCGAGACCGCGCAGGTGCTGGGTGCCGCGGGCGTTCAGCTGATCTGAAAGCCAAAACGATATGAGCCAGGACATCTTGATCAATTGGGCGCCGCAAGAAACCCGTGTGGCGGTGGTGGAGCAAGGCACGGTACAAGAGGTGCATCTGGAGCGCACCTTGGAGCGTGGCCTGGTGGGCAATATTTATCTGGGCAAGGTCTCCCGGGTATTGCCGGGTATGCAATCGGCCTTTATCGACATTGGTCTCGATCGGGCGGCCTTTTTGCATGTGGCCGATCTCATGCCCAACATCACGGCCAAACACGCCGCACCACGCGACCGCCTGGTGCCGGTGGCGACGCCGCCGGCCAGCGATGCAGGGGAGGGCGCAGCGCCCGACGCGAGCACCGCCGCACCGGTTTCGAGCGCGCGGGTGTTGACCCCCGATCCGGTTTTGCCGATTGAACGCCAGATTTTTGAAGGCCAAGCCTTGATGGTGCAGGTGCTCAAGGACCCGATTGGCTCCAAGGGCGCGCGGCTCACCGCGCAGATCAGCATCGCCGGGCGGTTGCTGGTGTTCTTGCCGCAGGACAACCACATCGGCGTCTCGCAAAAAATACCGCCGGCCCAGCGCGAAGCCTTGCGCCAGCGCGTCATGGGCCTGGCGATGGTGCAAGACAACGGCAAGGCTGTGAGCGCCAGCGGGGGCTTCATCTTGCGCACCAATGCCGAAGACGCCAGCGACGCGGAGCTGAGCGAAGACATCGCCTACCTGCGCAAGACCTGGCAGCGCATCAAGGAAGGGGCTACGCGCAAGGCGCCGGCCACCCTGCTGCACGAAGACCTGAATCTCATGCAGCGGGTGTTGCGCGACCTGGTGGGTGCGGAGACGCTGTCCATCCGCATCGACTCGCGCGAGCAGTTCGGCTGGTTGCAGAACTTTGCCCGCGAGTTCATGCCCGACACCGTGAACAAGCTGCAGCTCTACACCGGTGAACGACCGATTTTCGATTTGTTCAACGTGGACGACGACATTGCCCGCGCCCTCAGCCGCCGGGTCGATCTCAAGTCCGGCGGCTATCTGGTGATCGACCAGACCGAGGCCCTGACCACGGTGGATGTGAACACCGGTGGATACGTGGGGGCGCGCAACTTCGACGACACCGTTTTCCGCACCAATCTGGAGGCTTCACAAGCCATTGCCCGGCAGCTGCGCTTGCGCAACCTGGGTGGCATCGTGATTGTGGATTTCATCGACATGGTGCGCGAAGACCACCGCGATGCCGTGCTGACCGAGTTCCGCAAACAGCTGGCGCGGGACCGTGTGAAGACCATGACCGGCAGTTTTTCGCAGCTGGGTCTGGTGGAGATGACGCGCAAGCGCACGCGCGAATCTTTGGCCCAGATGCTGAGCGAAACCTGTGCCGCCTGCTCGGGCAAGGGTTCGGTCAAGACCTCGCGTAGCGTGTGCTACGACATCTTGCGCGAGATCTTGCGCGAGGCACGGGCCTTCAACCCGCGTGAATTCCGCGTGGTGGCCGCCCCCCAGGTGGTGGAGTTGTTTCTGGACGAAGAACGGCAACACCTGGCCGGCCTGTCCGACTTCATCGGCAAACCGATTTCGCTGCAAAGCGAGGGCTCGATGACGCAGGAGCAGTACGACATCGTTCTGCTCTGAAGCGCCGCGCTGAGCAAGCAAGCGAGGCGCCCGCTTTCTCAGCTGTCGCTGGTCAAGCCCTGCGAGTGCAGGCGCGCGTACAGCCCGTCGGCGGCCAGCAGCTGGGCGTGGCTGCCTTGTTCCATGATCTGGCCGTCGGCCAGCACCACCACCCGGTCGGCGTGTTCAATGGTGGACAGGCGGTGCGCGATGACCAGCGTCGTGCGGCCGCGCATGAGGTGGGACAAGGCCTCTTGCACCAGGCGCTCGGATTCGTTGTCCAGGGCCGAGGTGGCTTCGTCCAGAATCAGAATCGGTGCGTCTTTGTAGATGGCGCGCGCAATCGCCAGGCGTTGGCGCTGCCCGCCGGAGAGTTCGGCCGCGTTGTGCCCCACCGTGGTGTGGATGCCTTGTGGCAAACGGGTGATGAGCTCGCCCAGATTGGCCGACAGCAGGGCCGCCGTTACCCGCGCCTCGTCCAGCGCTGGCCCGGCTTCGCCCAGGGCCACGTTGGCGACCAGGCTGTCGTTGAGCATCACCACGTCTTGGCTGACCATGGCGAACTGGCGCCGCAAGCTGGTGAGATCCCATTCGGGCAAGGCCACACCGTCGAGCATGACCTCGCCGCGCTCGACTTCCACGAACCGGGGCAACAGATTGGCCAGCGTGGTTTTGCCCGATCC
>NZ_JBFJMY010000016.1:0-22082 GCF_041633695.1 Hydrogenophaga sp. | reverse complement strand
TTCTGGGCGTAGCGAATCCATTCGTTGGCGCTGCGACTGGTCAGACCTTCCCGGACCGCCGCACCACTGGGTCCTGCCAACCAGGCCAGGGCGGCGATGGACAGCAACATCGCCGCCAGCAGCAGGCCCAGGGCGCGCCATTGCCACTTGCTCATGGCCGCAGGGAGACAGTGTGCCCGGATCGCATGCGGGGATGATACGTGCAAGCAGATCCTGGGCAAGGCGCCTTGGCGGTGTCGGGTAGCGGCTTGTCAGCGAAGCATCGGTATGATGCTTTCGATTGCATGGGGTCTTAACGACATCGCGACATCGGGGAACGCATGAAAATCACAGTGGTGGGAACAGGTTACGTGGGTTTGGTCACAGGGGCCTGCATGGCCGAGGTGGGCAACGACATCTTGTGTCTGGACGTCAATCCGGAAAAAATCCGGGTGCTGGAAGAAGGAGGCATTCCGATCTACGAGCCGGGCCTGCAGGAGATGGTGCAGCGCAACGTCGCCGCGGGTCGGCTGCACTTCACCACCGATGTGGCGCGGGCGGTGAACCACGGCACGATCCAGTTCATCGCCGTGGGCACGCCGCCGGACGAGGACGGCTCGGCCGATATGCAATACGTGTTGGCGGCCGCCCGCAGCATTGGCCGCCTGATGACCGACTACAAGGTCGTGGTCGACAAGAGCACCGTGCCCGTGGGCACCGCCGACAAGGTGAACGCCGCCATCGCCGATGAGCTGCAAAAGCGCGGGGTGCAAACGCCGTACGCCGTGGTATCCAACCCGGAGTTCCTCAAGGAAGGCGCTGCGGTGGAGGATTTCATGCGGCCGGACCGCATCATCGTGGGCGCCAACGACGAGCAGGCCATTTTGCTGATGCGCGCCATCTACGCGCCTTTCCAGCGCAACCGGGACCGGTTGATAGTCACCGATGTGCGCAGCGCCGAGCTCACCAAGTACGCGGCCAACGCCATGCTGGCCACGCGCATCAGTTTCATGAACGAACTGGCCAATCTGGCTGAAAAACTGGGCGCTGACATCGAAATGGTGCGCCAGGGCATTGGCTCGGACCCCCGCATCGGCTACGACTTCCTGTACCCCGGTTGCGGCTACGGCGGCTCCTGCTTCCCCAAGGACGTGAAGGCTTTGATCCAGACCGCAGCGGGCGATGCCGGTATCGATCTCAAGGTGTTGACGGCGGTGGAAGAGGCCAACGACGCCCAGAAGCACGTGCTGACACGCAAAGTCCAGACGCGTCTGGGCCAGGACTTGAGCGGCAAGCACATCGCTTTGTGGGGTCTGGCGTTCAAGCCCAACACCGACGATATGCGCGAAGCGCCCAGCCGCGAGACCATCGCCGGTTTGCTGGCCGCCGGGGCCACGGTGACGGCTTACGACCCGGTTGCGATGGAAGAGGCGCAGCGGGTGTTTGGCCAAATGCCCGGCTTGACCTACGCCGAAAGCCCCAACCTGGCGCTGGCAGGCGCGGACGCCTTGGTGATCGTGACCGAGTGGAAAGAATTTCGCAGTCCCGACTTCGATGTGATCAAGGCCCAGCTCAAGCAGCCTTTGATCATCGACGGGCGCAATTTGTACGATCCCAAATTCGTGCGTGCCCAAGGCTTTGAATACCTGGCCATCGGACGCTGATTGCCGCTGGCATGGACCGCCACGGCACGACCGAAGATGTTTTTGAAACCGAGGCCTGGTTTCAAAACCTGGTCGAGCATGGCTTTGAGCAAGACCCCGGGCACTTGGTGCTGGCCTTGAACCAGAGCAGCGAAGCGCATGCCGCAAGCCTGCACTTGATGCGGACCCCCACTGGCCTCACGGCCTTGAGCAACTACTACAGCAGCTTGTATGGTGCCGTGGGCCTGGGGGAAGCCGGGGCCGTGGTGGATTGGCATGGGCTTGCGCAGCGCATGCGCCGTCTGCCCGGCAGCGCCATCGTGCGCTTGCAGCCGCTCGACGAGCAGGGCGTTTTTTTGCGCGGGATGGCCCAGGGTCTGCAGGCTGCCGGTTATTGGGTGGGTCGGTATTTTTGCTTTGGCAACTGGTATCTGCCGGTGGCGCCGGGCGGTTTCGCCACGTATTGGGCAGACCGCCCGCCGGCCTTGAAGAACGCGGTGGCGCGCGGGCGCCGCCGACTCGATCGCCAAGGTGCCTGGCGCACCCATATCTACAGCGCGGGCTCGCCCGATTTGGACCAAGCGATCGGCGCCTACCAGACGGTTTATGCGCAAAGCTGGAAGCAGCTCGAACCGTGCCCAGGCTTCATGCCGGGGCTGATCCGCACGGCAGCCGCGCAGGGCTGGTTGCGCCTGGGCGTCTTGTGGCTGGACGACCAACCCATTGCCGCGCAGGTCTGGCTGCTGCACAAGGGCAAGGCCAATATCTACAAACTGGCCTATTCGGAGGGCCAGGAGCGTTATTCACCGGGGTCGGTATTGACGGCGGACCTGATGGCCCATGTGATGGATACCGATGGCGCGACCCAGGTCGACTACCTCACGGGAGACGATGCCTACAAACAGGACTGGATGAGCCACCGGCGCGAACGGGTGGGCCTGGTGGCGTTCGATCCCCGACGGCTGCTGGGCCTGCTGGGTGCTGCGCGGCACTTTGGTGGTCGCTTGCTAAAAAATCGCACGGTGCGCGCGGGCTTGCCACGCTGATCTGCAGGCTTTCAGGCCGCGATCTCATCCAGCCATTGCAAGGTCAGTTCTTCCATTTGCAGGCGGCTGGTGGTGGCAGACAGCGTGTGGTCCGCGTTGCTCAACAGGTGCTGGCTCACCCCCGGTTTTTTCAGGCTACCGACCCAAAGTGCATCTTGCTGGGCCTGGCCGAGGAACTCTTGTGCGGTCAGGTCGCGCTCGCTGAGCAGCAGCAGAATGGCACCACCGAAGCTGCGCCAGCCCATGGCCATGCGCTCTTGGTACGACAGCGCGGGGTGGGGCTGTGTGCTGCGGGCAGTGAAGGCGGTACGCAGGTTGCGGCCCAGCCCGGCCAGCGCCTGCCAGCCCACGCCGCCACGCCAGAGCTTGCGCCAGAACGCCGCTTCCAGCAACCGCCGACCGTAGTAGTGCCGCACCTGGGTGCGGGCCAGGCTGGCTTCTGAGCGCAGCCACGGGTTGAGCAGGCACAGCCCGGCCACCCGAGGGTCTTGCGTGGCTTGCAGGTAGAGCAGGCTGGCCGATGCGCCATCGCACAAGCCCCACAGCACCACTTTTTCAATGCCCGGTGCCAAGCTCGGCAAAACATCCAGCGCCGCTGTGATGTCGGCCTGGGTGTTCTCAAAATCACAGGCCTGGCCCGGGGTGTCGCCCATGCCGCGCATGTCGAAGCGCAGCACCGGGTAGCCCGCAGTTGCCAGCCGGCGCGCGAGCAAGACAAACTGGCGGTGGCTGCCCGCGCGGTACTGGGCGCCGCCCACCACGATCACCAGGGCCACGTTTTTGCGCTGCACGCCCGGGGGCGGCAGGCTGAGAATGCCCAGCATGTCCTGGTCGGCGCAGGGAATCTTGACCACGGCATCGAGGACATTCAGGGCCGCATGGGTCATGGCAGTGCCTGCTGTTCGAGCGCGGCCAGGGTGGCGGCCACCAGTGCGGGCGCCTCGTCGTTGGACGCGGTCTGCCAGAAGCTCGGCGCCTGGACCGCCTGGGCTTGAATGTTCCAGCCGGCCTCGCGCCATTTTTTCAAAGACATTTCGCTGGCCAACCCCAGGCTGGGTGAAGCCTGCGAGGAGACCTCCAGCCAGATTAAACGGCCCGGTGCGCGCCGCTCGGGTGGCCGCAGCCGGGCCTGGGCCAGGCCTTGGGCCAGTTCGGGGCTCAGGGTGTAGCCGGCGATGTCCACCGGCTGCCCCTTGGCGAGCAAGCTGTCGGGCGTATCGGCGTTTGGGTTGGGCTGGCCGGACAGCCACTGACCAGCGGCCTGCAAGCGCAAGAACTGCTGCAGCACCTGCTGGCCGCTGGGCGTGGCTTGCCACAGCAGCAGGTTGGCGCCACCGCGCGTGCTGCGCAGCGATTCTGCGGCCAGCAAGGCGCCGGTGCGCATGCCCCAGAACCAGAGCGGTCCTTGTGCATGCGCGGCCAGCCAGTCGGCCGCTGTGCTGGCGTCGTCCAGCCAGTCCTGCCAGCGGGCATCGGCGAAGTCACCGCTGCTGTCGCCGCAACCCAGCATGTCGAACTGCAGCACGGCGTATCCGGCTTGCGCCAGCGCGCGCGCTTGCTGCGCCACCACCCGGCGCGAGGTGTTGAGCTCCTCTGCAAACGGGTGGAAAAAAAGAATCTGCCCCCGGGGCGTGGCGCCCGCTGGCGCATGAAAAAGGCAGAGCCGCTGCCCGGTTCCTGATTTCAGAAAGAAGCCGGACGGCAGTGGCGTCATGTGTCGGCTTGGGCCAGGGCTTGTTCGACCAGATCGCACAGGCTGCCCACGCTGGCAAAGGCCGCGCCTTGCAGGTCGGCATCGGCGAAGGCAATGCCGAAGTGGTTTTCCAGCCCCGTGATCAAAGCGAGAACGGCCATCGAGTCGAGCTCGGGCAGCGCGCCCAGCAGGGGCGTTTCGCGCCCCCATGCGAGTCCTCGCCCTTGCAGGCTAAGCGCATCGTCCAGCACGCGAAGGACTTGATCGTGCACATTCATGGGGCGGTTTGTGTTGGTCGAGAAGCCGCCATTCTAGAGAATCGCCCGATCCGGCCCGGTGCAGCCTGTTTGATCGCGTACCATGCTCGGCATGAAAACAGGCATGGCTTACCAGGCGGCGAAGGCCCCTGTTTTGTTGCACGAGATACCGGCTCGGGCTGCGGCTTGCTGGCCCGAGGGCGCGGCGCTCACGCTGTCCGAGCAGCGTCTGTCTTATGCCGCACTCCAGACTTCGATCGAACATTTCGCCTCCGGCCTGCTCGGTTTGGGCTTGGCGCGGGGTGAGCGCGTGGCGGTGTATCTGGAAAAGCGGGTGGAAACCGTGGTGGCCCTGTTTGGCGTTCCGGCGGCGGCCTCGGTGGTGGTGCCGGTCAACCCGCTGCTCAAGCCACTGCAGGTGGCGCACATTCTGCAAGATTGCGCGGTGCAGGTGCTGGTCACGTCACCCGCTCGCTGGGCCGGTTTGGTGGCGGTGCTGGGCCACTGTCCCGCGCTGTGCCATGTGGTCTTGTGTGAATCAACGGATACTGCGGTGCCCGCAGCGGGTGTGACCCTGCACACCTGGAACGACTGGCTGGCAGCCCTGCCGCAGCGCGCGCCGCTGGTGCCCGACAACGACGTGGCCGCCATCTTCTACACCTCGGGCAGCACCGGAAAACCCAAGGGCGTGGTCTTGTCGCACCGCAACCTGGTGGCCGGCGCGGCCAGCGTGGCCAGCTACCTGGAGAACACCCCGGACGACTGTTTGCTGGCGGCCTTGCCGCTGTCGTTCGACGCGGGCTTCAGCCAGCTGACCACCGGTTTTCTTGCAGGCGCACGGGTGGTGTTGCTCAACTACCTGTTGCCGCGCGACGTCTTGAACACCATGGCCCGCGAAGCGGTGACCGGCCTGACGGCGGTGCCGCCGCTGTATATGCAGCTCACGTCGCAAGACTGGCCGGAAGGTGCCAGCCGGCATTTGCGCTACTGGGCCAATACCGGCGGACGCCTGCCCCGCGCCACGCTGGAGCGGCTGCAGGCGGCGGCGCCCCAGGCCCGTCCGTTTTTGATGTATGGCTTGACCGAGGCTTTTCGCTCCACCTTTTTACCGCCCGATCAGGTGTCGCTGCGGCCGGACTCGATCGGGCGCGCGATTCCCAACGCCGAAATTCTGGTGCTGCGCGAAGACGGCAGCGCCTGTGCGGTGGACGAGCCCGGCGAGCTGGTGCACCGGGGGCCGCTGGTGGCGCAGGGCTACTGGAATCGGCCCGACGAAACCGCTCAGCGCTTTCGGCCACTGCCTGCCGCATTGCGCCCAGCGGGCGTGGGCGCAACGCTGCCCGAGCTGGCGGTGTTCTCGGGCGACACGGTGCGCCGCGACGCCGACGGCTTTTTGTATTTCGTGGGTCGCCGCGACGAAATGATCAAGACGTCGGGCTACCGGGTCAGCCCGACCGAAATCGAAGAAGCGCTGTACGCCAGCGGCCTGGTGCAAGAAGCGGTGGCCTATGGCGTGCCGCACGAAGTGTTGGGCAGTGCCATCCAGGTGCGGGTGTTCGGCAGCGAGCTTGCGAGCGGACAGGCCGATGCCGACACCGCCCAGCTGCTGCGGCATTGTCGCGAAACCCTGCCCGGCTACATGGTGCCGAGCCAGGTGGAGTGGGCCCAGGAGCCCCTGCCGCGCAACGCCAACGGCAAGCTGGATCGACAACACGGGAGAGCAAAGCATGGACCGGTTTGAAGTGAACAACGGCGAGCTGTGCTTGGGGGGATTGCCCTTGAGCCAGCTGGCCGAACGCGTGGGCCAGACCCCGTTTTACGCCTACGAGCGCCAGCACATGGCCCGGCGCGTGGCGGCGGTGCGCGCGGCGCTGCCGGTGGGTGTGGGTTTGCATTACGCGGTCAAGGCCAACCCCATGGCGGCGGTGGTTGGGTTTGTCCGACCGCTGGTGGACGGGCTGGACGTGGCTTCTGCCGGTGAAATGAAAGTGGCGCTGGACGCGGGCGCCGACCCTCGGCAGGTGAGCTTTGCGGGGCCGGGCAAGCGCGAGGCCGAATTGCGCCAGGCGGTGGCCGCTGGCGTGTTGGTGAACCTGGAGTCGATGCGCGAAGTGGGCTTGCTGGCCCAAGTCTCGTCGCAGCTGGGCCTGCCGGCGCGCGTGGCGGTGCGCGTGAATCCCGACTTCGAGCTGCGCGGTGCGGGCATGCGCATGGGCGGTGGCGCCAAACCTTTTGGTGTGGACGCCGAGCGTGTACCGGCGGTGCTGCAAGCTGTGGGCCAAGCGGGTCTGGCGTTTGAGGGTTTCCATGTTTATGCCGGTTCGCAGAATCTGCAAGGCGCGCGCATCGCCGAGGCGCTGCACCAATCGCTGGAACTGGTGCTGCGCCTGGCCGAACACGTGCCGGCGCCGGTGCGCCACGTGAACCTGGGTGGTGGCTGGGGCATTCCCTATTTCCCGACCGAGTCCGCGCTGGATCTGGGGCCGGTGAGCGTGGCATTGCTGGCTGTGCAGGCACGCCTGGCGCAGCGCCTGCCATCGGCCCGCCTGGTGCTGGAACTGGGGCGCTATCTGGTGGGTGAAGCCGGGGTGTACGTGGCCCGTGTGCTCGACCGCAAGACCTCCCACGGCCAGGTGTTTCTGGTCACCGACGGGGGGTTGCACCACCACCTGGCCGCGTCGGGCAACTTCGGGCAGGTGATACGCCGCAACTACCCGGTGGCCATTGGCAACCGCATGGGCGCCCCGGACCGGGAGACGGTGACGGTGGTGGGGCCGCTGTGTACACCGCTGGATGTGCTGGCCGAACGCATGGAACTGGCGCAGGCCCAACCGGGGGACCTGGTGGTGGTGTTCCAGTCGGGCGCCTACGGTGCCAGCGCCAGTCCGCAGGCCTTTCTGGGCCACCCCGCCTGTCCTGAAGTGCTGGTGTAGCGTGGACGGGTCGGTCTGGCGCCGCTGGGCCGGCCAAAGCCTGTTGGCGCTGGTGGTGCTGGCCTGCGGCGGGCTGGCGTTCACGTTGGCGGCCTTGCACCCGGTGGCGCCGGTGGCCGCGGTTTTGCTGGTGGCCCTGGTGATGGCCGCCAGCGCCCGTTACCCCGACCATTGGCCGTTCTGGCTGCCGGCCCTGTTGCCGGTGCTGAGCTTGGCGCCCTGGACCGGCTGGTGGCTGGTGGACGAGTGGGACGTGTGCGTGCTCGCGGTGCTGGCGGGCGCGTATGGTCGCTGGCTGTGCAGCCCGTCTGTTCCGCGCGTCAGCGATCCCCGCTGGGGGCCGCGTTTGTTGTGGCTGGCGCTGGCGTCGGGCGCGCTGCTTTCTTTGGGCCGGGGCTGGGTGCTGGCCGAAAGCCCGGTGCTGGGCCTGGGCGAGGGCGCGTCGTCGTGGCTGCAGGGGTTTTCTAGGGCCGTGTATGGCGACTACGACCAGATATGGAACACGCTGCGGGTGTCCAAAAGCCTGTGCTGGGTCTTGCTGCTGGCGCCGGTTTTGAGTTGGCGCGCAGAGCGTCGGCGTGTGCAGCCGGTGACGCTCTTTCTGCGCGGCGCGCTCGTGGGCCTGGCCGTGGTCTGCGGCCTGGTGCTCTGGGAGCGGCTCTTGTACGTGGGCTTGCTGGATTTCAAGCTGCCTTACCGCACTACAGCCTGGTTCTGGGAGATGCATGTGGGCGGCGGCGCCATCGACGCCTACTTGGCGCTCACCGCGCCGCTGGCGGTCTGGGCACTTTGGCGCGCACCCGACGCCAAACGCTGGTGGGCCGCCGCTGCTTTGTTGCTGCTCGCGGTGTACGCGGTGCTCACCACCTACTCGCGGGGCGTGTGCGGCGCGTTCGGCCTGGCGCTGTTGTGCATGGCGGTGCTGGCCTGGCGCTGGCGCCTGCTCCCCGAGTTCGGCATGAAAGCGCATGCCAAGGCCTGGTCCGTACTGGCGGCGGCGGTGTTGGCGCAAACGGTGCTGGTGCTGGCCAGCGGCAACTTCATGGCCGGGCGGCTGGCCGATTCCGACGCCGATCTGCTGGGGCGCTGGAGACACTGGCAAGCGGGCGTGGGCTTGTTGCAGACGCCGAGCGACTGGATGTGGGGACTGGGCGCCGGGCGCTTGCCGGCCCAATACAGCCAGCGGGTGGAGGGCGGTGAATTTCCTGGCCGCACGCGCTGGCAACCGCGTGCCAGCGAACCGGCGTTCGCGCGCTTGTCGGGCCCGGTCAGCCGCGCCGATCTCGCCAGCGCCTATGGCCTCACGCAGCGTGTGGACCTGGCCGCCGGCGGCGGCTACACGATGCGCTGGCTGGCGCAGGCCGAGCGGCCCACGCGCGTGCTGCTGCGGGTCTGCGAACGCCACCTGCTGTACGACATGCGCTGCCAGCGGCGCCTGGTGCTGGTGGACACCGGCGTGGAGGCCGACCCTGATTGGCAAAGCCATGTTTTGCAAGGGCCCGAACTGGGCGCAAGCGCGGACTGGAGCCGGTGGCGAGAGGGGGTTTTTGCGGTGACGGTATTGGGCGCGGGCAATCAAATTCGGCTGCAGGGAGTCGAACTGTGGGACCCGCAAGGCCGACAGGTGTTGCAGAACACCCACTTTGTGTCGGGTACCCAGGGCTGGCTGTCGGTGGCGCAAAAGCACTTTCGGCCCTGGCACATCGACAACCTCTATCTGGAGGTTCTGATCGAACGCGGTGTGGTCGGCGTCGGCTTGCTGGCGGCGCTGATTTTGTGGGCGGTGTCGCGCCTATGGCAGGCGCGGCACAGGCGCTCGGTGCAGGTCTGGGCGTTGTCGGCGTGCCTGCTGTCGTGCCTGGCACTGGGCATGCTGATCAGCCTGGTTGAGTTGCCGCGGGTGGCGTTCCTGTTGTGGACACTGCTATGGATGTGCGCGCAACCCCCCGATCCGGTGTCATCCAGATGAAGGGCTTTGTGTTGGAAAATGCACGGATTCGGCGGTATTCTGTGGCGCGCACTTGGCGCAGACGGGTTGAGCCGTTACAAACCCTCACGGAAGCCATTCATTGATCAAGATATTCAACCACTACTTTCACCGAGGCTCGCTGCTGCAGATTGCGCTCGATCTGGTACTCATCAGCTTGGCTGTCGTGTTGGCGCTCTATCTGGAGTCCAAGGGCGTGCACGCCTCGGCCATGGTGTTCTGGGACGGTGTCAGTCGCGGTTTTGTGATGGCCTTGGGCGTGGTGTCGGTCAACTCGGCGCTGGGTTTTTACGACGGGCACCACAAAACGACCACGCCGGCGATGCGGGCCAGGGCCGTGTTGTCGTGCGGCGTGGCGGGGTTTGTGGCCTTGGGCGTGTTGTTGGTCTGGCCTTTCAGCGCGCAATACAGCACCCGTTGGTTGGTGCTGGCGGTGATGTTGCTCACGGGTCTTTTGCTGGCCCACCGGGTGCTTCGCGGACCCACTTTGCCCGAGTCCTTGATTCGCCGAAAAGTGCTGGTGTTCGGTACCGGCACACGCGCACAGTCGGTCGGAAAATTTCTGAAACAAACGTCGTCGGGCGTGGAGCTGATCGGCTATTTGGCCAGCCCGAACGAGCGCGAGGCCGAGGTTTCGGCCTGGGGCATCCTGGATCCGAACGAGCGCCTGACCGACGTGGTCAAGCGGCACGGTGTGGACGAGATCGTGGTGGCTTTGTCGGAACGGCGTGGTGGCAGCATGCCCATGCGCGAGCTGCTGGACTGCAAGCTCAATGGGGTCAGCGTCTCCGATATCGCCACCTATTTTGAACACAACCTGGGGCAGATCCGGCTCGATTCGGTGTCGGCGGGCTGGTTGATTTTTGGCGACGGCTTCAACCAGGGCTTTGTGCGGTCCTTGGTCAAACGGTGGTTCGACATCGTGGGCGCATGCGTCTTGCTGGTGGTCACGCTGCCCTTCATGCTGATCACCGCGCTGGCCATCGCCCTGGAAAGCCGGGGTCCGATCTTTTACCGCCAGCCACGTGTCGGACTCAATGGTGCGGTCTTTGACGTGGTGAAGTTTCGCAGCATGCGCACCGACGCCGAGAAAGACGGTGTGCCGCGCTGGGCCTCGGCCGGCGACAGCCGCATCACCCGGGTGGGGCGGATCATCCGCAAGGTTCGGATCGACGAATTGCCGCAGCTCTTCAGCGTGCTCAAAGGCGACATGAGCCTGGTAGGCCCGAGACCCGAGCGCCCGTTTTTTGTCGACCAGTTGACGCAGGAGATTCCCTACTACGCGGTCAGACACAGTGTGAAGCCCGGTGTGACCGGTTGGGCCCAGGTCAGCTACCACTACGGCGCTTCGGTGGAGGACACGTCTGCCAAGCTCCAGTACGACCTCTACTACGTGAAAAACCACTCATTGGTGTTGGATCTGGTCATTTTGTTCGAGACCGTGGGCGTGGTGTTGACGGGCAAAGGTGCGCAATAAGGTGATGCATTCGCGCCGCGCGGTGCTGCCACTATGAACGTGGTGGTGGAGCACCCGCTGGCCACTTGGGGCTTCGGTGTCGCTGCCGTGGCCTATCTCGCGTTTGCTTTGCACCTGACGCGACTGGGCTATTTCTCCAAGCCGATCAACAAGCCGGGCATCGCCTTGTTGCTGGCTTCGTTGTGCACGGTGCTTTGGGCGACTTTGAATGCGCTGTCGCCGGACGCGCAGTCGGTGTGGGTGCTGTCGGTGGTGCTCGATATCCTGCGTTATGCCAGCTGGTTCGGCTTTGTGACGCTGCTGTTTGCGCAGTCGGCGGCCAGCAGCCCAGGCTTGCGCGACGCGGTGCGCTGGATGCGACCTTGGAGCATCACACTGGTGGCTTTCGGTTTGCTGGTCTTGGGCGCGACCGTGGCCGGGGGCGGCGGGGCGAGCCCAGGACTTGTTCACCTGGCCATGATGCTGCTCACCGTGTTTGGGCTGGTGCTGGTGGAGCAACTGTTTCGCGGTTTGCCCGAAGACGCTTTGTGGAGCGCCAAGCCGATCTGCCTGGGACTGGCTGGCACTTTTCTGTTTGATCTCTACTTGTTTTCGCAGGCCGTTTTGTTCCGTGGCGTAGACCCGGATGCCTGGAGCATCCGTGGTGCGGCGCACGCCTGCGTGGTGCCGCTGCTGTTCATGGCCAGCACCCGGCACCAGAACTGGATTGCCAAGATCCGCGTGTCGCGCAAAGTGGTTTTCCATTCCACCACCTTGTTGCTGGCGGGTGTTTATCTGCTGTTCATCGCTGGCGTGGGTTATTACGTGCGCTACTTCGGTGGCGACTGGGGCCGTGCCCTGCAGTTGGCGCTGGTGTTTTTGGCGCTGGTGTTCTTGAGTGCCCTGGTGCTGTCGCGCTCGCTGCGCGCGCGCTTGCGGGTGGTGCTGGGCAAGCACTTTTTTCGCTACCGCTACGACTACCGAGAAGAGTGGTTGAAGTTCACACAAACCTTGTCCAGCCAGCAGCGCCCACAGGAGATGGGTTCGCAAGTCATCCACGGCCTGGCTGACATGGTCGAGAGCCCTTCGGGTGCGCTGTGGCTGTTGCAGAACGATGTGCAACAGTTTCGCCAAACGACGCGTTGGAACATGCCGTCGTGTCCGCAGACGGAAGCCGCCGATTCCGAGCTGATGCAATTCGTGCGCAGCACCGGCTGGGTGGTGAACCTGGACGAGTTGAAGGAACGACCGGCGCTGTACAGCGGCTTGCAAGTGCCGCCATGGTTGGCCGCGCTGCCGCAGGCCTGGTTGCTGGTGCCGCTGGGGCAAGGTGATGGTCTGGTGGGCTTTGTGGTGTTGTCCCGTTCGCGCGCGCGCATGGACGTCAACTGGGAGGTGCTCGATTTGCTCAAGACGGCTGGCCGCCAAGCGGCCAGCGTGCTGATGCAGATGCAGGCCACCGAAGCATTGCTGGAAGCCCGCAAGTTCGAGGCTTTCAACCGCATGTCGGCCTTTGTGGTCCACGACTTGAAGAACATCGTGACGCAGCTCTCGCTGATGGTGAAGAACGCCAAGCGGCTGCGCGACAACCCGGAGTTCCAGGCCGACATGCTGATGACCGTGGAAAATTCGCTGGAGCGTATGCGCCAGTTGATGCTGCAGCTGCGCGACGGATCTGCTTCGGGCGGCACATCGGTGGGGGTCAGCCTGGCACGCATTGCCAAGAAGCTGTCGGATGCGGCCCAGGCCCGGGGTCGCGAGGTGGTGTTGGAGCTGGAGCCACATGTGCATGCCAGGGGCCACACCGAGCGCATGGAGCGCGTCATCGGCCATCTGGTGAACAACGCGCTTGACGCAACTCCGGCCAGCGGTCGCGTCTGGATCCGCGTTGAGCGCTATGGCAGCCACGCGAGGGTGGTGGTGGGTGACAATGGGGCTGGTATGTCGGAGGAGTTTGTCCGCAACCGCCTGTTCAAACCCTTCAGCACCACCAAGATCGCCGGCATGGGCATTGGCGTTTACGAAAGTGGTCAATACGTGCAGGAGCTGGGGGGGAAAATCTCGGTGGACAGCCAGGAAGGCGAGGGCACGGTGGTCACCGTGCTCCTGCCTTTGATCGAGACGTTTGAAACATCCGATTTGACGCCGTTGGGAGACGCATGAGCACCGAAAAATCGCTGCCGCTGTTGATCGTAGAAGACGATCTCGCGCTGCAAAAACAAATCAAATGGTCGCTGGATGGCTACGAGTCTGTGGTCGCGCAGGACCGCGAAACCGCGCTGGTCCAGCTGCGTCGGCACACGCCCGCCGTGGTGACCATGGACCTGGGTCTGCCGCCGGACGCGGACGGGGTGACGGAGGGCTTCAAGCTCTTGGAGCAGATGCTGGCTGCGTCGCCCGATGTCAAGGTCATCGTCTTGACCGGTCAGAACGGGCAGGAGAACGCGCTCAAGGCGATTGCCATGGGCGCCTACGATTTTCTCGCCAAACCGTTCGAGCCCGAAATGCTCACGTTGACGGTGGAGCGCGCGGTCCGGCTGTACGAGTTGCAGGCCGAAAACCAGCGTTTGCAGTCGATGCGCCAGCCCGACGCCTTGTCCGGTCTGGTCACGCGCGATCCTGACATGCTCAAGGTGTGCCGGACGATTGAAAAGGTCGCCAACACCAATGCGACCGTGTTGTTGCTCGGCGAGAGCGGCACCGGCAAAGAACTTCTGGCGCGTGGGGTGCACGAGGCCTCCAAGCGCAAATCCGACCGTTTTGTCGCGATCAATTGCGCGGCGATCCCCGAGAACCTGCTGGAAAGCGAGTTGTTCGGCTACGAAAAGGGCGCCTTCACCGGCGCGGCCAAAACCACGCTGGGCAAGATCGAAACCGCCAATGGTGGCACCTTGATGCTGGACGAGATTGGCGACTTGCCTTTTGCGCTGCAAGCGAAATTGTTGCGCTTTCTGCAGGAGCGCGTGATCGAACGCGTGGGTGGCCGAAACGAAATCCCGGTGGATGTCCGGATCGTGTGTGCCACGCACCAGGACTTGAAGGTGCTCACGAGCGAAGGGCGCTTCCGGGAAGATTTGTATTACCGGTTGGCCGAAATCGTGGTGAATATCCCGCCCCTGCGTGACCGGGTGGGTGATGTGGCGCTGCTGGCCCACAGCTTCACCAAACGCTTTGCCGCCGAGCAGAACCGGCGCGGCCTGAGTTTGACCGAAGACGCGCTCAAAGCCATCGAAGCCTATGCCTGGCCGGGCAATATCCGCGAGCTGGAGAATTGCATCAAGCGTGCCTGCATCATGGCCGAAGGCAAGCAGCTCACGGCGGAAGACGTGGATCTGCCGGCGGCCGAAGGCGGTGCGGTCGAAATCACGCTGGACTTGCGCACGGTGCGCGACGAGGCCGAAAAGAAAGCCGTGATCGCGGCCTTGGCGCGGGCCAATGGCAACGTATTGAAAGCCGCCGAACTGTTGGGTGTGAGCCGCCCCACGCTGTACGACCTGATGCACCGATTGGGCCTGAAATGAGCCGCCCCGATTCTTCTGGAGATTTTTTCATGACCCCACCGATGTCCCGTTTTCGTGTTCTGGCTGTTGCCTTCTCATGCGCAGCCCTGCTGGTCGCCTGCGGCGGCAACGACCCGGAAAAAATGCTGAGTTCGGCCCGGCAGTATCTGGAGAAGAAGGACGCTGCAGCCGCCATCATCCAACTCAAGAACGTCTTGCAGGAAAAGCCGGACACGGCCGAGGCCCGGTTCTTGTTGGGCAAAGCGCTGCTGCAAACCGGCAATGCGGCGGGCGGCGAAACCGAATTGCAAAAGGCGATGGACCTGGGCTATGCGGCCGACGAAGTGGCGCCGTTGCTGGCCAGCGCCCGGCTGGCGCAAGGCCGCTACAAGGCGGTGACCGATGCCTTTGACGCCTTGGCGTTGACGTCGGACCAGGCCCGTGCCGAGCTCAAGACCTTGGTGGCCGTGGCGTGGCGGCTTCAGGGCAACAACGATGCATTTCTCGCCAGTTTGGACCTGGCGCTCAAGGCCCAACCCGACTATGCGCCGGCGCGCCTCGAACAAGCGCTGTACAAAGCCTCGCGGAAGGACTTCGACGAGGCCTTGGCGATTCTGGACAGCGTCCTGGCCAAGCAGCCGACACAGGAATCCGCGCTCAAAATGCGCGGCGATGTGTTTTTGTACGGCAAGCACGACGCGGACAAGGCACTGGAGGCTTACCGCATGGCGGTGACGGCCCAGCCCGAATTCCGCGACGGACAAGCCGGCATTGTGCGTGTGCTGCTCAGCCAGAACCAGCTCGAAGAGGCGGCCAAAGAGCAGGCCGTCCTGAGCAAAATGGCTCCAGGTCGTCCGCTCACCCTGTACTTGCAGGCTCAGCTGGCCTACCAGCAAAAGGACTTCAAACTGGCCCGCGACAGTGCGCAGCAGTTGTTGAAGATGATGCCCGATAGCCCGTCGGTCATGGAGCTGGCAGGCACCATCGAGTACCAGATGGGTGCCTGGCTCCAGGCCGAGACCTTGCTGGCCCGTGCTTTGCAGGCTGCGCCCGATCTGCGGATTGCGCGCCGGGTGCTGGCCTTGACCTATCTGCGTGTCGGGCAGGTCAGCAAGGCGCAGGCCACCTTGCCAGCCGATCTCGATCTCAACGACAGCGACCCCGGTGTGCTGGAGGTGGCTGGTCAAACGTATCTCGCGGCCGGAGATGTGGAAAAAGCCCAGCGGTACTTTGCCAGGGCCGCTGAACTCGACCCCAAGGATCCCGGCAAACAGACTTCGCTGGCTGTGACGCAGCTGATGTCGGGTAAATCTGAAATGGCCTTCGGCGCTTTGCAAAACATCGCCGCCAACGACACCGGCGTGGTTGCCGACATGGCCTTGATCAGCGCGCACATGGGCCGCAACGAGGCGGGCCCCGCGCTGACGGCCACCGAGGCCTTGGCGCAAAAACGCCCGAAAGACCCGCTCACCTGGCAGCTCATGGCGCGTGCCCAGATGTTGGGCAAGGATGCGGTTGCGGCGCGCAAGTCGCTGGAAAAAGCCCTGGCCATAGACCCCAACTATTTCCCGGCGATCAACGCCTTGTCGGTGCTGGATGTTTTCGAGAAAAAGCCACAGGATGCGCAGAAGCGGTTTGAAGAAGCGCTCAAACGGCAACCCGACAACACCCAGGTCCTGCTCGCCCTGGCCGGCGTGCGCTCGGCCAACGGCGCGAATGCCGATGAGGTGGGCACTCTGATCGGCAAAGCGGTGGATGCCGCCCCCAACGACTTCGTGCCCCGAGTCGCCTTGGTTGAACACCACTTGCGCCACCGGGCAGAAAAGCTGGCCTTGTCGGCCGCGCAGTCGGCGTCAACCGCCTTGCCCGAAACGCCCCAAGTGCTCGATGCGCTGGGACGCGCGCAACTGGCCAACGGTGAACACAACCAGGCCTTGTCCACCTTCAGCAAGCTGGCACGCCTGCAACCCACGTCGCCGCTGCCGCTCATGCGCATGGCCAGCGTGCATACGGCGACCAAGGACTACGCCTCCGCTGCGGATGCGCTGCGCAAAGCGCTGGCCCTGCAACCCGATCTTTTGTTGGCCCAGAAAGGGCTGGCGGGACTGGCGGTGCAGGGCCAGCGCTTGCCCGAAGCCCTGGCGATCAGCCGCGCGGTGCAGAAACAGCGGCCCAAGGAGCCGGTGGGTTTTGCCTTGGAGGGCGACGTTCAGGCTTCCGCGGGCAACTGGTCCGGCGCCGCGCAGGCCTACCGAGCGGGCTACAAGCTGGACGCTTCGCCCGAACTGGCGATCAAACTGCACAGCGCCTTGAGCCGAAGCGGTGGTTCGGCAGAAGCCGAACGGCTGGCCGCCGCATTTTCCAAGAGCCATCCGGAAAATCCGGCTTTCTCCCTGTATCTGGGCGATCGGGCGATGGCCGCGAGCGACTGGGGCGCCGCGCGGCGGCTCTATTTGCGTGTGATCGAGCTGCAACCGCGCAATGCATTGGCGCTGAACAACCTGGCCTGGACCTCGGGGCAGCTCAATCTCCAGGACGCCGTGGGCTTTGCGGAGAAGGCCAACGCCGAAGTACCCAATCAACCCGCGTTCATGGACACCCTGGCCATGCTCTTGTCGAAAAACGGCGAGCATGCCCGCGCCACGGAGTTGCAGAAAAAGGTCGTGGCGCTCAAATCCGACGTTCCCGTGTTCCAGCTCAATCTGGCCAAAATACTGATCAACGCGGGCGACAAGGGCGCCGCCAAGCTGGCGTTGGACGCGCTGCTGGCCCAAAAACCCCGCACGCCAGAGACCGAAGAAGCCGAAAAACTGAAACAAGGCCTGTAAAAACTGTCGGAAATATTGACACTAAACGGGAGGCGTTTTGTGGTCGGTGTTGGCGGAACATAGAATGTCCAATGGATTCAAGGCTTTTGAAGCACGCGCATCCAATGGCAGGCTTCTTGCTTACTTTTGGATACGTGTAACGACCGTTTGGGCTCCAAGCCGCCCAAGCTATTTGTCTATTGACTTACGTCCCTTTGTCATACCCGGGTGAAAAACCATGAATGAGCAGCGCAATCCCGATCAGACCGCACCCGTACTTGTGCCCAGTGCCGACACGGCTGGCGTGAGCCGCCGTCGGTTGATGCGCGCGGGCTTGGCGACGGCGCCGGTCATGGCCGCGTTGAAAAGCAATACCGTGCTCGCCGGTGGTGGGCACAGTTGCATCCGGCCATCGTCGTTCTCGTCTTTGACAGCAGCGCAAATGAAGCTCAGCGCAGGCCGCGTCGTCAAGTCGAACTACAAGTGCGAGTCGCATGGTTACTGGGTCAACCACGACAACGGCTTGCCGCGCAATTTCAAGACCACGACCAAGTTCCTGTCGAGCACCACCGGTTTTTCCCAAAATCCCAACGGCGCCTTTTCGGGGCTGACCTTGCAGCAGGTGCTGGAACAGGGCGGAAACCAGAGCAATGCTGCACTGGCCCGGCACGTGGCGGCGGCGTATCTCAGCGCTTTGTCTGTGAACAACGTGTCCTCCATGGTTTGGCTGACCAAACAACAATGCCAGGCGATCTGGAACGGGCAGGGCGTGTGGACGCCGTTTGCAGGTACCACCTGGAACCTGTCCCAGACGATGGCTTACTTTGAAAAGATCTACGGCCCGGCATTTCTTTGATGGTCGCCACACCGTCCGTGGGCTGGCATGCACCACGGCGCCAGGATTTCGTGTTGAAGGCGTGGCCGGACGGGGTCGTTGTTTACGACGAATCCAACGGCGATGTACATGCGCTCCATCCCGTGGCTGGTGAAGTCTTGCGTTGCGTATTGGAGCGCGGCGACGCGGGGCTCGACGACTTTTTGCGCTCTCTCGCCGATGAGGAACCTTCTGCGCAAGATGTGGCGCTCTTGAACAACCTGTTGAGCGAGCTCGAGGCCTTGGGGTTTGTCGAGCGCTTGCTGGCGTGACGCCGCAACAGGCTTTGTCTGACTGGAGTCCCGAAGAACTGGGGCTTCGTTTGGCGTCCGATGGGGTTCGCCTGGAGCTTCCCCCTTTTGTTTTTCGGATCCAGAGCCGCATACCGGTTGTGGCCGAGGCATTGCGTACCTTGTATGGTGACCACCGCTGCTGGCCAGGCTCGGACGGGTTCAGCGATTTTCACGTCAGCGTGGTCCCTCGCCTGGGTTTTTTCAAACGCTTGTGTGTGTTCGAGATGGACGGTGTCCGCCCTTTCACGCCTCTGGCCATCGGCGAGGCCTTTGCCTTTCTGGAATGGGGCATGAACTGGTGTGTGACCAGCCATTGCCACCTCTGGCTGACCATCCATTCGGCGGTGCTGGAAAAGGCGGGTCGGGTCGTGATCCTTCCAGCACCTCCGGGCTCGGGCAAAAGCACCTTGTGCGCGGCTTTGATGCTGCACGGCTGGCGTTTGCTGTCCGACGAGATGACGCTGCTCGACCCCGAGTCGGGTCTGGTGCAGCCGTTTCCCAGAGCCGTCAGTCTCAAGAATGAATCGATCGAGGTGATCCGGCGCCTGGATTCTTCGGTGGCCATGGGCCCCGTGGCGCACGACACCATGAAAGGGCATGTGGCGCATTTGAAAATGTCGGACGCCAGCCGGCTGCAGGCCCATGTGCCGGCTTCGCCCGCCTGGGTGGTGTTTCCCCGCTTCGTGCGCGGCGCGGCGCTGCAGGCGCAAGCGCGGCCCAAGGCGGGTGCCTTGGTGGAACTGGCCAGCAACAGTTTCAACCACCATGTGCATGGTCGCTCGGGGTTTGAGGCTTTGACCCGTTTGATCGACCAGTGCGATTGTTACGACTTTGCGTATGGCCAGTTGGCCGACGCGCTGGCCTGGTTTGATGCGCTGGAGCCGCCGACATGAACGCCGGCAACTGGCCTAGCTTGGCGCCTTTGCTGGGCGCGCTGGCGCAACCGCCAGCGCTGTCTGCGCTGGCGCCCGCGCAGTGGGACTTGCTGGTGCGCCAGGGTCGGCGGGCCGACGTATTGGCCCGCATCGGCGCGGCCGCGCTATCCGCAGGCCGTTGGGACGCGGTTCCATCTTCGGCCCGGGTGCACCTGGGGTCGGCCCTGAAACTGGCGCAACGCCAGCACACCGAGTTGCGGCACGAGGTGCAAGAAGTGGCGCGTGCGCTGGCGCCAACCGGTCTGCCAGTGGTGTTGCTCAAGGGTGCCGCCTACGTGGTGCAAGACCTGCCCGCCGCCATGGGGCGCATGGTGTCGGATCTCGACATCCTCGTGCCCAGGGACCGCTTGGCCGATGTCGAGTCGGCGCTCATGATGGGGGGCTGGGTTTCGACCAACCGCGATGCCTACGACCAGCGCTACTACCGCAGCTGGATGCACGAGCTGCCGCCGCTGGAGCACATGAAACGCGGCACCGTGCTCGACGTGCACCACGCCATCATGCCCTTGACCGCCCGGCTGCAGCCCGACACCGGGCAGTTGCTGCAGGCGTCGCTGGCGGTGGGTGGGCGCGAAGACATCCGGGTGCTTTGTCCGGCCGACATGGTGTTGCACAGCGCCACCCATTTGTTCCACGAAAGCGAACTCGAACTGGGTTTGCGTGGGCTGGTCGACCTGGACGCCTTGTTGCGCGACTTTGGCCGCGACGCCACCTTCTGGGACGTTTTGCAAGCGCGCGCAGTTGTGCACCAGCTGGAGTGGCCCATGTTTCTGGCGCTGCGCTACTGCGGCATGTTCTTGCAGACGCCAACGCCGCCCCAGTTTGCTTCGGCCCTGCTGGGCGCCGCGTCCAGGCGGCGCAGGCCTACACCTCTGTCGTGCATGGACGCCTTGTACTTGCGCGCCCTGCGGCCACCCCACGCGTCGGCGAACGACGCCTGGACGCTGCCTGCGCGCTGGCTGCTTTACCTGCGCGGTCATTGGCTGCGCATGCCGCCGGCCTTGTTGTTGTGGCATTTGCTGCGCAAATTGTTCACGCCTCTGTATGCCAAAACCCATCCATAACATGATCCGACAACTCGTTTTCTCTCTCGCCTGGGTGCTGCTCAGCGCAGGCACTGCCTGGGCTGGCTTGCCTGAGACCATCAACAAGCTCAAACCTTCGATCGTTTTGGTGGGCACCTACAAGGCCACGAACAACCCCCGGTTTCAGCTGCGCGGCAGTGGTTTCATTGTGGGCGATGGCACAAAAATCGTGACCAATGCCCATGTGCTGCCGGAACAGGGCAGTTTGCAGGAGGGCCAGATACTGGTCGCGCAGCTGCGACTGGGGCAGGGCGGCGAATGGCAAATGCGGCCGGTCACCCACCTGGAAACCGATCCGGCGCACGACCTGTCCTTGCTGCAGCTGGATGGGCCTGCGGCGCCAGCCATCGCCATTGGCGACTCGTCGCGGGTGCGGGAGGGCGATGACCTGGCCTTCATGGGCTTTCCCATTGGTGGCATCTTGGGGTTTTCCATCGTCACCCACCGGGCGATGGTGTCGTCCATCACCACCGCCGCGCTACCGAGCCCGTCGGCAGGGCGCTTGAGCGAAAAGGCCATTCTGGGTCTGCGCAACGGCACGTTCCCCATTTTTCAGCTCGACGCCACGGCCTATCCTGGCAACAGCGGCGGCCCCTTGTTCGACCCGGTCAACGGTGAGCTGGTGGGCGTCTTGAACATGGTGTTGATCAAGGGCACGCGGGAGTCTGCCTTGAGCCAGCCCTCGGGCATTGCCTATGCCATTCCCAGCAGCCACGTGAAAGATTTGCTGCAGAAATACCGCTGAGCGCGGCGGGATTCAGCCCCGGTAGCCGTTGGGGTTGTTCAGCTGCCAGCGCCACGCGTCTTCGCACATGTCCTGCAAGGCGCGCTCGGCCTGCCAGCCCAACAAGGCCTTGGCGCTGGACGGGTCGGCGTAGCACGCTGCCACATCCCCGGCCCGGCGCGGTGCGATCTGGTACGGGATCGGTTTTCCGCTGGCCTTGGACAGTGCTTCCACCATCTCCAGCACGCTGTAACCTTGTCCGGTACCCAGGTTCACGCTGACGCAACCTTCGCTCGTCGTGAGCCGCTGCAACGCCTTGAGGTGGCCCCGGGCCAGATCGACCACATGGATGTAGTCCCGCACACCGGTGCCATCGGGCGTGGGGTAGTCCGCCCCCCAGACGTTGACCTTGTCGCGCTTGCCCACCGCCACCTGTGTGACGAAGGGCATGAGGTTGTTGGGTGTGCCCTGCGGGTCTTCGCCGATCAAGCCGCTGACGTGTGCGCCGACGGGATTGAAATACCGCAGGATGACGATGCGCCAGGTGGGGTTGCTGCGGTGCAAATCGCGCAGCATGTCTTCGATGAACAGCTTGCTCTGGCCGTAGGGGTTGGTGGCCGAGAGCGGGTGGTCTTCGGTGATCGGCAGGTGCACCGGATCGCCATACACGGTGGCCGAGGAGCTGAACACGATGCTGCGGATGCCGGTGGCCTCCATGGCTTCGAGCAGACAGATGGTGCCGGTGATGTTGTTGTCGTAGTAGCGCAAGGGCTGGGCCACCGATTCGCCCACGGACTTCAGCCCGGCAAAGTGGATGACCTGGCTCGCACCGCTCTCTTGCAGGGCCTGGGTGAGGGCGGTCCGGTCGCG
>NZ_JBFJMY010000015.1:0-22190 GCF_041633695.1 Hydrogenophaga sp. | reverse complement strand
GTGGTCACGTGGCCGATGCCGTATTTGGCCGCCACTTCCTTGGTCTTGTCCAGGTCGCGGCTGATCAGCGAGACCACTTCCACGCCGTCGATGTTTTGGATGCCGTCCAGGTGTTTGATGCCGAAGGCGCCGGCACCGGCGAGTGCGACTTTGATGGTTTTGCTCATGAGGTTCTCCTATGGATTCCGTTCGCCCTGCGTTTGTCGAAGGGCGGCAAATACAGGCCTGGGCGAGGGCTTCGACAAACGCCGCCCGAAGGGTGGTTTATGTGTTTTCGAGGATCAGATGGCCCACGGCCGTGTTCGAGGCCGGCACATGGTAGAAGCGGTGCGCCACTTTTGGCGCAGAGCCTCCGGCCACATCGGCCATGGCGCCGCGCGCGATGTGCCACATGACCAGTTCAATGCCTTCGCTGCCCGCTTCTCGCACGTAGTTGATGTGCGGAATGC
This sequence comes from Hydrogenophaga sp., assembly GCF_041633695.1. Taxonomy (GTDB): domain Bacteria; phylum Pseudomonadota; class Gammaproteobacteria; order Burkholderiales; family Burkholderiaceae_C; genus Hydrogenophaga. The sequence goes on along the minus strand of NZ_JBFJMY010000015.1, from coordinate 21,741 downwards.
TGGCTGCGCCCTCGGGGTCGCTGATCATCTGGTCCAGAAAGGCGTTGTCAAAATCTTTGTTGATGAGCCCGGCACGCGGCCCCTGGAGCTGGTGGCTCATGCCACCCGTGCCCCAGATGTGCACGTTCAGATCGGCGTCGTAGCTCTCGACCGCCTTGCGGATGGCCTTGCCCAGATTGAAGCAGCGCATGCCGCTGGGAACCGGGTACTGCACCACGTTGACCGCAAACGGGATCACCGGGCACGGCCAGGCCTCGGGTTGACCACACATCAGCGACAGCGGCACCGTCAGGCCGTGGTCCACGTCCATCTTGTTCACGATGGTGAGATCGAAGTCCTGCTGGATCACCGACTGCGCGATGTGCGAGGCCAGGTCCGGGTGTCCGATCACCTTGGGCACCGGGCGCGGCCCCCAACCCTCGTCGGCCGGTTGGAACTCGGCGGCGGTGCCAATGGCGAAAGTCGGAATCATCTCCAGACTGAAGGCGGTTGCGTGGTCGTTGAAAACGAGAAACACCACGTCCGGCTTGTTGTCCTTCATCCATTGCTTGGAAAAGTCGTAGCCTTTGAAGAGCGGCTGCCAGTAGGGTTCCTGCGTCTTGCCCAGGTCGAGCGCCGCGCCGATGGCGGGCACGTGGGATGTGAAAACGGATGCGGAAATATGTGCCATGGGTTCAGTGCTCCTTCTTGCCTGCCGCGCCTTGGGGCTGGTGTTGTGCCTGGGCGTCGCCGTCTTCGCCGATCACCCGATTGCCTTGTGCCGAACGGCCACCGCTCACCATCATGTGGCGGTATTCGTCTTCGGTCATGCCGGTCATGGAGCCGGCCATCTGCTGGAAGCTCTTGCCGTCTGTGGCGCCGATCTTGGCCAGGAAGTAGATGTTGCCACCCAGGCGGATGCACCAGTTCAGATCGCGCGCCAGCACGGCCTGCTTTTGCTCTTCGGTCATCGCCCACTGGTCCAGATAGGCCCGCTCGTCCGCCTTGAACTGCTCGCGGTTCTCGGCCTTCATGAGCGACATGCAAAACTGGTTCAGCCAATAGCCCTTGCGGGACTGCTCGGCATCAAAGATGGTCGTGCCGGGCACGTCGAGGTAGGGTTTATCTAAAGACATTGCTCGCTCCTTGTGGCTGTGTGCGTCGATCCACCCTCGCAGGGGTGGTCATTTGAACGCCCATTCAACCCTTGTTTTCTTCAGGCCAATAGAGGCGCATCGGGTTGTCGACCAGCAGCTTGCGCTGCAGTTCGGGCGTGACCGCGATGTGCGGAATGAAATCGACCAGCAGGCCGTCGTCGGGCATGTGGTCTTTCAGATTGGGGTGCGGCCAGTCGGTGCCCCAGAGCACGCGATCCGGAAATTCTTCGACCACTTTGCGTGCGAAAGGAATCACGTCGGTGTAGGCGTTTTGCTCACCGTCGAGCGCCTTGGGACCGGTCACGCTCAGGCGCTCGGGGCAACTCACCTTGCTCCACACGTTGGGGTGCTGGCGCATGAACTTCAGGAACAGCTCGAACTCGGGGCCGTCCACCGGCTTGTCCACACTGGGGCGGCCCATGTGGTCCACCACCACCGTGGTGGGCAGCGCGGTGAAGAAATCCCACAGCTCGGGCAAATCCACCGCTTCGAAGTAGATCACCACATGCCAGCCCCAGGCCTTGATGCGGGTGGCGATTTCGAGCAGCTCTTCTTTCGGTGTGAAGTCCACCAGGCGCTTCACGAAGTTGAAGCGCACACCGCGCACACCGGCGTCGTGCATGGCCTGGATTTCGGCATCGCTCACGCTGCGCTTGACGGTGGCCACACCGCGTGCCTGGCCACCGCTGTTCACCAGCGCATCGACCATGGCCCGGTTGTCGGCGCCGTGGCAGGTGGCCTGCACCACCACGTTGCGGGAAAAACCGAGGTGGTCGCGCAGCGCGTAGAGCTGCTGTTTGGACGCGTCGCAAGGCGTGTACTTGCGCTCGGGTGCGTAGGGAAACTCGGCCCCCGGGCCAAACACGTGGCAATGCGCGTCCACCGCGCCAGCGGGCAGCTTGAACGCCGGCTTGGCCGGGCCGGTGTACCAGTCCATCCAGCCTGCGGTTTTGGTGAAGTCACCAGTAGTGGGTTTGCTCATTCAATTCTTCTCGCTATTCGATGACGAAATGTCTTAACCAAGAACACCGCAGAACCGCCCTTCGTCGTGCTCAGGACGGGCCACCAGCACCGCCCCCTGGAGGGGGTCGCGCGCAGCGCGGCAGGGGTGGGCCAATTTCAATCTACGTACTTCAGGCCCAGCGCCGCCAGCGGCTCGCGCATCTTGTACAGATCCAGACCCAACACGCCGGCTTCAAATTTGGCGCGCTTCTCGCCTTCGAAGCTCTCGCGTTTTTCAGCCGCATCGGCCACCTTCTGCGCCATCGCAGCCGGAACCACCACGATGCCGTCCACATCGGCAACGACCACATCGCCCGGGTTCACCAGGGCACCTGCACAGACCACCGGAATGTTCACCGAGCCCAGCGTGGCTTTGATGGTGCCTTTGGAGTGGATTTCCTTGCTGAAGACCGGGAAGCCCATTTTTTCCAGCTCGTCCACATCGCGCACACCACCGTCGATGATCAGACCCTTGGCGCCGCGCGCCTTGAACGAGGTGGCCAGCAGGTCGCCGAAAAAACCGTCGGCGTTGTCGGTGGTGCAAGCGGCCACGGCCACGTCGCCTGGCTGCAGCTGCTCAGCGCCCACGTGCATCATCCAGTTGTCGCCGGGTTGCAGCAAGATGGTGATGGCCGTGCCACACATCTTGGCGCCCTTGTAGATCGGCCGCATGTAGGGCTTCATGAGGCCCACACGGCCCATGGCCTCATGGATGGTGGCCACGCCGAACAACGACAGCTTGTCCACGGCTGCCTTGTCGGCGCGCACGATGTTGCGTTTGACGATTCCGAGCTCGTACATGATCAATGTCCTTTGGCTTTGAGTTGCGCGTCCAGGCGCGGGAACACGCGGCGCGCATTGGCCTCGTAAATCTTGTGGCGGTCGTCGCCCACGACGATGGTCGAGGATTCGATGTAGCGCTTGGTGTCGTCGTAGTAGTGGCCAGTCTCGGGGTCGATGCCGCGCACGGCGCCGATCATTTCCGAGGCGAACAAAATGTTGTCCACCGGGATCACCTTGGTCAACAGATCAATGCCGGGCTGGTGGTACACGCAGGTGTCGAAGAAGACGTTCTTCAACAAGTGGTCTTTCAGCAAGGGCTTTTTCATCTCCTGCGCCAGACCACGGTAGCGGCCCCAGTGGTAAGGCACAGCGCCACCGCCGTGCGGAATGATGAAGCGCAATTCGGGGAAGTCGGCGAACAGGTCGCCTTGAATCAGCTGCATCACCGCAGTGGTGTCGGCGTTGATGTAGTGGGCGCCGGTGGTGTGAAAGCAGGCGTTGCAGCTGGTGCTGACGTGGATCATGGCGGGGATGTCGTACTCCACCATTTTCTCAAAAATCGGGTACCAGGCCTTGTCGGTCAAGGGCGGGCTGTTCCAGTGGCCGCCCGACGGATCGGGGTTCAAATTGATGCCCACATTGCCGTATTCCTTGACGCACTTTTCCAGCTCAGGGATGCAGCTGGCGGGATCAACACCCGGGCTTTGCGGCAGCATGGCGGCGGGCACGAAGTGGTCGGGGAAAAGCTGCGCCACGCGGTAGCACAGCTCGTTGCAGATCGCCGCCCAGGTGCTCGACACATTGAAGTCGCCGATGTGGTGCGCCATGAAGCTGGCGCGCGGGCTGAAGATCGTCAGGTCCGAACCACGCTCCTTCATCAGGCGCAGCTGGTTGAGCTCGATGGACTCGCGCAGCTCGTCGTCGCTGATTTTCAGGTCGGCCACTTTGGGCATGCTGGCCGGGTCTTTGATGCCGGCGATCTGCTGGTTGCGCCAGTTCTCCAGCGCCTTGGGTGCCGTGGTGTAGTGACCGTGGCAGTCGATGATCAGACTCATGGGTTGGGTTCCTCTGTGTGTTCGCGCACCGTCGGTGCGGGATTCAGGCCGGCGTCATGCCATGCCGCTGCTTGACCTCGCCGGCCTGCGGCGAATTCATGAAATCGAGCAAAGCCTTCACCTGCTGCGCCTGCGGCGAGCCCGCAACCAGGTGAACGGGAAGCCCGGCGGAAAAAACGGTGTTGATCTGGATCGCGGGCGGCAGCGGGCCCAGCACTTCTATGCCTTCAACGTTCAGCAACTCGCTCAATTGCTGAAAGCCCAGCGCGACCTCGCCACTGGCCACCAGCGCGCCCACCGGCACACCGGGGCGCGCCTGCACGGTGCGGTCTTTCAGAGTGTCGGCAATGCCCCAGCGTTCAAACAGCTGCATCAGTGCCACGCCGCTGGGGCCGGTCGAATAGCCGATGCTGCGCGCACCCAGCACGGCCTGGCGCACAGCCGCTTCCGATCCCAGGTCGGGCCGTTCGGCACCGGCGGGCACCGCCACGGCCACGCCTGAGCGCACCAAATCGACCCGGCTGCCGGCTTGCAGATGACCGGCCGCGACGAGTTTGTCGATCGCGTCCGAGGCCAATACCACCAGGTCGAACAGCTCGCCCGCCTGCACCCGCTTGAACGCGTCCACACCACCCACCGCTTCGATGGCCACCTGGCCGCCATGAAGCGCCTCGAAGCCACGCGCCAACTCCGCCAGTACGGGACGGGTCGCCATGGAGGAAATGCCTTGGATGCTGTTTGAGGGTGTCTGGGTCATGTCTGTCGCTGTGGAACGGTACTGGATTGTGGCGGCGCAGCCCTAGCCTATCCAGCCCCCGTCGGCGCTAGCAGCTAGAACAAAGGTATATATCTATGATGGAGGTATTCATAGAGGCACAGCATGGACCTGAAACAACTCGAATACTTTGTGCGTGTGGCCGAACTGGGCAGCTTCACGCGCGCCGCCGTGGCGCTGGACGTGGCGCAGCCCGCGCTGTCCCGGCAAGTGCGCCTGCTGGAAGTCGAGCTGCGCCAAAACCTGCTGGTGCGCAATGGCCGCGGCGCCACGCCTACCGAAGCCGGCAAGCTGCTGCTGGAGCACGGGCGCGGCATCCTGCACCAGGTCGCGCGCACGCGCGAAGAAATGGGTCGGGTGCGCGGAGCGCTGGCCGGGCGTGTGGCCATTGGTCTGCCGCCCAGCTTGGCGCGGGTGCTCACCGTGCCGCTCACCCGTGCCTTTCGGGCGCAGCTGCCCCAGGCCAGCCTGTCGATCACCGAAGCCCTGTCGGTCACCACCCAGGAGTGGCTGCTGACGGGGCGCATCGATCTCGCCGTGCTCTACAACGCGCAGCCCACGCCTGAGATGGAGACCACGCCCTTGCACGACGAGGAGCTGATGCTGGTGCAGCAGCGCCCCCAGGGCCTGGCCGAAGACCCGCCGCCCTTGCCGATTTCGCTGGCCGAAGTGGCCCACCTGCCTTTGGTGATCCCGAGCCGCCCCAATGCCATCCGCATGCATGTCGAGACCGAAATGGCCGGCATCGGCTGCAAACCCACCATCGCGCTGGAGATCGACGGCGTCGCAGCCATCCTCGATCTGGTGGCCGACGGTGCCGGGTGCGCCCTGCTCTCGCGCAACGCGGTGGCCAGCTCGGTACGGCCCTCCCTGTTCCAGACCCGCGCCATCAAGGACCCGCCGCTGCTGTCGCGCCTGAGCATTGCCACCAGCTTGCTGCGCCCCAGCACCTTGACGCAAAAGACCACTTTGGCCTTACTCAAACAAGTCACCGCCAGCGTGCTGAACCGCACCTGAACAGGCCTGTGTGCGCCTCATTCGGTCGCACACAGCACCAAACTGGGTGGTTTTAGCCCCGTTGACTTGAATAATTCATATCAATCCGTTATGCTTGCTACCGTTTCCATATCTCATTCGATATGAAACTATTCTGTGCCGTGCCCCGATGGGTGGCCAGGAAAACCACCCGATCACTCGTTGGGCGACCCTTTGCGGTCGGCTTTTCTTTTTTTGGTAGCCCTGTGGGCTGCCACGCGATCGGTTCGTAGCCCCCGGGTGGCTCGAGCCCTTCCAGCGCGCGCGGGCGGCAAATGCCGCATCGCGCGCGTTCAGTCAGGACGACTTACCCAGGCATGACCCTTTCCCAGCGGACCACCTACACACCCCACACGCCCCCGGCCGGCTTTCGATTTCGAAGCACCAGCGCCGCGGATGGCGCTGCGCTGTGGCGCCTGGTGCAAGCCAGCGGCACCCTCGAACTCAATTCGGCCTACTTCTACCTGCTGTTGGCGACCGACTTCGGGCGCACCTGTCTGGTGGCCGAAAACGATACGGGCGTGGTTGGCGCGGTGATCGGCTACCACCCGCCCGAGCAGGCCCACACGGCCTTTGTTTGGCAAGTCGCGGTGCACCCCGATTGCCGTGGTCAAGGACTGGGGCCGGTGCTCTTGCACCAGTGGCTGGATCTGCCAGCCAACCGCACCTGCACCTGGGTCACCGCCACGGTGGAAGACAACAACGCGCCTTCGCAGGCGCTGTTCAGGCGCTTTGCCCGTGAGCGCGGTGCGCCTCTTCAGACACAGCCTTTGTTTACCCCCGACCTGTTTCCCCAGGACCATCCGGCCGAGCCTTTGCTGCGCATCGGACCGATCGAACGCCTGCCTCCCTGATGACCCGCGGCTGCGCGCCGCACAGAACCGCCGCCCACACCGGTCCAGGCCGCTGCATGGGCACACGTTTTCCCATTTTTTCAGAAAGGAACTGTATGAATACTTTTGAACAACACGAATCCGAGGTCCGTGGCTACTGCCGCAACTTCCCCGCCCTGTTCGCCTCCGCCAAAGGCGCATGGATGACCGGCCACGATGGCCGCCGCTACCTGGACTTTTTCGCCGGTGCCGGTGTGCTGAACTACGGCCACAACCCCGACAAACTCAAGAGCGCGCTGCTCGAATACATCGAGCGCGACGGCATCACCCACAGCCTGGACATGTACAGCGAGGCCAAACAAGCCTTCATCGACCGCTTTCAGTCGGTGATCCTGGCGCCGCGCCAGCTGTCCTACAAGATGCAATTCCCCGGCCCGACCGGCACCAACGCGGTGGAAGCCGCGCTCAAGCTGGCGCGCAAAGTCACCGGACGCGAGCAGGTGGTGAGCTTCACCAACGCCTTTCACGGCATGACGCTGGGCGCACTGGCGGTGACCGGCAACGGCTTCAAGCGCGCCGGGGCTGGCGTGTCGCTGCAAAACACCTCGTCCATTCCGTTCTGCGGATTCATGGGCGACGGCCCGGACACCCTGGATTTCTTTGAAGCCATGCTCAACGACAACGGCAGCGGCATGGAAATGCCAGCCGCCGTGATCGTGGAAACCGTTCAGGCCGAAGGCGGCGTCAACGTGGCCAGCGTGGGCTGGCTGCAGCGCCTGCGCAAGATCACCGAAGAACACGGCATCGTGCTCATCGTGGACGACATCCAGGTGGGCTGTGGCCGCACCGGCAAGTTCTTCAGCTTCGAAGAAGCCGGCATCGTGCCCGACATGGTGACGCTGTCCAAATCGCTCTCGGGCTACGGCATACCGATGGCCCTGGTGCTGATCAAGCCCGAGCTCGACCAATGGGCGCCGGGCGAGCACAACGGCACCTTCCGTGGTCACAACCCCGGCTTCGTCACCGCCACCAAGGCGCTGGACTATTGGGAAAACGACTGGCTGGAGAAATCGGTCGGCCACAAAAGCAAGATCGTGCGCGAGCGTTTGCAGCAAATGGTGGACCGCATGGACGTCGCCGCCGAAGTGCGTGGGCGTGGCCTGATCTACGGCATTGCGTTTGAAGACCGCGAGATCGCACCCCAGGTGTCGCAGGCCTGCTTCAAGGAAGGCATGGTCGTTGAAACCGCCGGCATCGAAGACAACGTGCTCAAGCTGCTGCCCAGCCTGACCATCAGCGACGAAGACCTGGTGCTCGGCCTGGACACGATCGAGAAATGCCTCGGCAACGTGCTCAAACAAGGTCAGCGCAAGTCCGCCTGAATACCTGAACACCTGAAACCCAATAGGAGAGAAACAACATGATCGTGAAACACCTGGACGACATCTTAGGCACCAGCGCCGACGTGGACACCGAAGGCTGGACCAGCCGCCGCCTGATCTTGAAGAGCGACGGCATGGGTTATTCGGTGCACGACACCGTGATCAAGGCCGGCGCCGAGCTGGACATGCACTACACCAACCACCTGGAAACCGTGTACCTGACCGAGGGCGAGGGCCAGATCGTGGACCTGGCCACCGGGCAGACGCACGACATCCGGGCCGGCACCTTGTACGCACTCAACCAGCACGACCACCACATTCTCAAAGCCAACAAGGGCACCCACATGCGCATGGTCTGTGTGTTCAACCCCCCGTTGACCGGCCAGGAAGTGCACGACGCCACCGGCGCCTACGCGCTCAGCGATTGATTTGAAGGAGGCATTGGTCTTGACCACAACACCCACGACACCCACATCACCCGCCGCAACAGCAGGCACCCCCGACCGCTACCCATCACGGGTGGCCGAACACCCCAGTTTGAGCAACCGGCAAGACCCGGTGGTCTACGGCGGCGTGAACGACGGCCCGCTGACCGAAAGCCAGCTCGGCTTCTACCTGGACAACGGCTACCTGAGCCTGGACCAGCTGTTCAGCCCCGCCGAACTCAGCAGCTACCTGCTGGAGCTGGAACGGTTTCGCTCCGACGAACAAGTCAAGGAAACCCCCGAAGCGGTGATCGAGCCCGAGAGCCGCGAACTGCGTTCCATCTTTGCCGTGCACAAGCAAAGCCCGGTGCTGCTGCAACTCTGCGGCCATCCCCGCCTGGTGGCGGTGGCGCGGCAACTGCTGGGCAGCAACGTCTATCTGCACCAGTCGCGCATCAACTACAAAGGTGGTTTTCGGGGCAAGGAGTTCTTCTGGCACTCCGACTTCGAGACCTGGCACATCGAAGACGGCGTGCCCGCCATGCGCATGCTCAGCTGCTCGATCAGCCTCACGCCCAACACCGAACACAACGGCCCGCTGATGCTGATCCCGGGTTCGCACCACCGCTATGTGTCCTGCGTGGGTCCGACCCCGGAAGACCACTACAAGGCTTCGCTCAAGCGCCAGGAAGTCGGCGTGCCCGACGACGACAGCCTGACCCAGCTGGTGCACGAGTTCGGCATCGCCTCGCCTTTGGGGCAAGCCGGTTCGGTCACCTTCTTCGAGTGCAACGTGATGCACGGCTCCAACTCCAACATCACACCCATGCCGCGCAGCAATGTGTTCGTGGTCTACAACAGCGTGGACAACACACCGGTGGCGCCTTTTTGCGGCCTGGCGCCGCGCCCGAATTTCATCGCCGAGCGCGAAGACTTCACACCCCTGAGCTTGCCGGGCGAGGCTTGACGCCTCGGCCTGTTTCCACACCAACCCAAGGAGAAACCCCATGAAGCACACCACGTTCACCCGCCGCGCCCTCGTCGCCTTCGCAGGCGCCGCCACCCTGCTGGGCTCCAGCCTGGCAGCCGCCGAGACCACGCTGGAGCGTGTCCAGAAGCAGGGCTACATCCGTGTCGGTTTCGCCAACGAAGCCCCCTACGCTTTTGCCACTGCCGACGGCAAGCTCAACGGCGAATCGCCCACCGTGTTTCGCCACGTGATGGAACAGCTCGGCGTGAAAGAGGTGGATGGCGTGCTCACCGAATGGGGCGCCTTGATTCCCGGGCTGAAAGCCGGTCGCTTCGATGCCATCGTGGCTTCGATGTACATCACGCCCAAGCGCTGCAAGCAAATCGCCTTCGCCAACCCGACCTACGGCATCGGTGAAGCGCTGATTGTCAAGAAGGGCAACCCCGACGGTATCAACAACTACGGCGATGCCGTGGAGAAGAAGCTGAAGATCGCTTTTGTCGCCGGCACCGCCGAGATCGACCATGCCCGCCTGGCCGGCATGAAGCGCGCACAGGAAGTCACCGTGCCCAACTTCGCGGCGGCTGTGGCCACCGTCAAATCCGGGCGCGCGTCGGCAGCGGCGTTTACCTCGTTGACGGCCAAGGACCTGGCCAGCAAGGACGACGCTATTGAGCGCGCAGAACCCTTTACCTTCACCCACGAAGGCAAGAAGTACAAGGGTGAAGGTTCGTTTGGCTTTCGCATGGCCGACACCAGCCTGCGCGACGCGGTCAATGTCGAGCTGGCCAAGTTCCTGGGCACGCCCGAGCATTTGAAGATGGTCGGCGCCTTCGGCTTCGACGCGTCCAACCTGCCGGAAAAAACCGCGGCCCAGCACTGCGCCGGCGAATAAGCCCGGTCGCGGATGCCCACCGGCCACCGGACCACGCTGGTCACCGCCATTCTGTGCTTCGCGGCCGGTCTGGTGCTGGCCAGCTTCAGTGATCTCGCCGACTTCCTGCCCGAGCTGCTGCGCGGCGGCCTGATCACCCTGCAAGTGACCGCCGGTGGTGCGGTGCTGGCCGTGGTCGCTGCGTTCACGGCGGCGCTCTCGCGCCTCTATGGCCCGCGCCCGGTGCGCTGGCTGGCCGCCGCCTACGTGGAGGTCTTCCGGGGCACCTCCGCCCTGGTGCAGCTGTTCTGGCTGTTCTTCGTCTTGCCCCACTTTGGTCTCACGCTCTCGCCCATGGTGGTTGGCATCGCAGCGCTGGGGCTGAACGTGGGCGCCTACGGTGCAGAGGTGGTGCGTGGCGCCATCGGCTCGGTGGTGCGCGGCCAGTGGGAAGCCACGGTGGCACTCAACCTCACGCGCGCGCAGGCGCTGCGCCGCATCATCCTTCCGCAAGCCTTCGTGGCCATGATTCCGCCCTGGGGCAATCTCTTCATCGAACTGCTCAAGGCCTCCTCGCTGGTGTCCTTGATCACCCTGTCGGATCTTGCCTTCAAGGCCCAACAACTCAACCAGAACACCTTGCGCACCGCAGAAGTGTTCAGCACCGTGTTGCTGATGTACCTGGCGCTGTCGGTGCTGATCACCGTGGCCATGCACGCGCTGGAAACCCGCGCCGCACGCGGCTTGCGCCGTGGAAGGGTCGGCTGATGGGACCCAAACTCTGGGACTGGGCTTACGCCTGGGAAGCTTTCCCGCTGCTGGCCGAGGCCTCGATCATCACGATCAAAGCCACGCTGATGGGCTTTGTGGTGGCGCTGACGGTGGGATTGCTGTTCGCCATCGGCCGCATGGCCGGGCCGACGTGGTCGCGGGTCGCCGTGGGTGGCTTGGTGGAGTTCATCCGCTCCACGCCGCTGCTGATCCAGATCTTTTTCCTCTACTACGTGATGCCCGAGTTCGGACTCACGATGGATGCCATGCTCACCGGGGTGCTGGCGCTGGGCCTGCACTACGGCGCCTACTGCTCCGAGGTGTACCGCGCCGGCCTGGCCAATGTGCCCAAGGGCCAGTGGGAGGCGAGCACGGCGCTCAACCTCTCGCCCTGGACCACGTTCAAGGATGTGATCCTGCCGCAGGCGATTCCGCCCGTGGTGCCTGCGCTGGGCAACTACCTGGTGGCGCTGTTCAAAGAAACGCCACTGCTGTCGGTGATCGCGGTGCTGGAGCTGATGCAGACCGCCAAGATCCTGGGCTCTGAGACCTTTCGCTACGTCGAGCCGATCACGCTGGTGGGTGTCTTCTTCCTGGTGTTCAGCCTCGTATCTGCCGCACTGATCCGGCGCGTGGAGCTGCACCTCAACCAACGCATGGGACGACGCACATGAGCACCATCGCCACCGATACCGATACCGCCCCTGCGGCTCAACCCGAAGTCCAGCCCATGGTGCGCTTTGACAAGGTCACCAAACGCTACGGCCCTCTGACCGTGCTGGACAAACTCGACCTGGAGGTCGGCGCCCACGAGAAGGTCGCCATCATCGGGCCATCGGGGTCGGGGAAGACCACGGTGTTGCGCATGTTGATGACGCTGGAGACCATCAACGACGGCCTGATTTCGGTCGACGGTGAACCCCTCACCCACATGCAGAAAGAGGGCCAGCTGGTGTCGGCCAACGCCGCCCATTTGCGCCGCATGCGCAGCCACATCGGCATGGTGTTCCAGCACTTCAACCTGTTCCCCCGCATGAGCGCGCTCAAAAACTGCATGGAGGCGCCGGTCACGGTACTGGGTCTGAGCAAGGACGAAGCCCGCGCCCGCGCCACCGACCTGCTCGACCAGGTGGGCCTGGCCGACAAGCTCGACCACTACCCCTCGCAACTCTCGGGAGGCCAGCAGCAGCGCGTGGCGATCGCGCGGGCGCTGGCGATGCGGCCCAAGGTGATGCTGTTCGACGAGGTCACCTCGGCACTCGACCCCGAACTCTGCGGCGAGGTGCTGAGCGTGATCCGCAGCCTGGGCAAAGAGCACCAGCTCACCATGTTGATGGTGACCCACCAGATGGGCTTCGCGCGCGAATTTGCCGACCGTGTGTGCTTCTTCCACGGTGGCCGCATCGAGGAACAAGGCCCGGCGCAGGCTTTGTTCGAGAACCCACAAAACGAACGCACGCAGCAGTTTCTGCGCGCCGTGATGGAGGCGGTTTAGAAGCGGCTTAGCGCCGGCGAAGGTCAGCTGTCGTTGGCGGCGGGACCACGTGCTGCCAGCAAACGATCGGCATACGCCTGCCAATTGGGCTGGGCGCCCAGCCCCTGGAAAAGACCGGCGCGCGCCTGCGCCGCCATCCAGTCGTGCTTCTCTGCAATGGCGGACGCCATCCAGGGCTCAAAGCCGGCCTCTTGCACCGTGTTGGCCACTTCGCGCATTTCTTCGGCGCGGCGCTTGCCGTGCTGGGCCACGCGGCTGAAAAAATAGCCGCCCTGCTGCTGCCAGTCAATGGCCGGAAAGGTTTCTTGCAGGGTGGCGATCATGGCGTCTTCGACGCCGTAGTGGCGCGCGGTGGTGTAGCTCTCCAGCACCAGGGCCTCCAGCCCTTTGATCATCACGCTGCGGCACATCTTGGTGGCCGATGCCACGCCAATGCGCTCACTCACCACCGTGGCATCCATGCCCAACGACCGCAATTGCTCGGCCAGACGTGGAGCGTGGACGCCGCCCAACAGCATGGGAACGCGCAAACCATAGGGCGGCACCGAGGTCATGACGCCCGCTTCCACATAGTGCGCACCGGCGGACTCTATGACCGCTGCGGCCTGCTGTTTGGTGTGCGGAGACGCGGAGTTGAGATCGAGAAAAAAGCTGCCCGGCTGCAACACCCGGGCCGCAGCCTGCGCCACCGCCAGCGTGCTCGAGGCGGTCACCGCCGAGATCAGCAGGGTGCTGCCTTCGCACAGGTCGGCCAGGCCAGCGCAAAGGTGTACGCCCGCTGGTTGCGCCTGCTCGACCGCCTTGGTGCGCCAGAGCGGGTCGTCCATCTGGACGTCCCAGGCGCCGGTCCAGGCCACACCAGCGGTCTGCAAGCCCGCGCCGAACACCCGGCCGACTTCGCCATACCCCAGCAAACCCACACGAAGCGCATCCATGTTGGTGTCTCCTTCGTCTTCTTTCTGCCGCCGCCTTGATCGTTTCGTCAAGGCGTCTTCGTTCACTGGCGCGGGATGCCTGCGCGCTCGATCACGCCGCTCCAGCGTCGGATGTCGGCGCTCAGCAATTCAGCGCCCTGCTCGGGCGTGCCCGAACGCGGCTCGATGTTGAGATCGGTCAGCTTCTTGATCACCGCAGGGTCTTTGAGCGCGGCGACGATGTCCTTGTTCAGGCGGTCCACCACAGCGCGTGGGGTCTTGGACGGCACGGCCAGCGCATTCCACGAGGAAGCGATGAAACCGGCCACGCCACTTTCAATGGCCGTGGGCACCTCAGGCAGTACCGCAGAACGCTTCTCGCCCGTCACCACCAGGGCGCGCAGCGCCTTGGCCTGGATCTGCGGCAAGACCGGTGCCAGGATTTCCACCGCCACGTCCACTTGGCGGCCGCGCAAGGCGCCGATCAGGGCTGGCGTGCCGTTGAAAGGAACGATTTGCACATCGATACCAGCGGTGCTCTTGAACAATTCAGCGGCCAGGTTTTGCGTGCTGCCGATGTTGATGCTGCCCACATTGAGCTTGCCCGGATTCGCCTTGGCGTAGGCGATCACGTCGGCCAGCGTCTTGAACGGGGACTCGGCGCCTGCCACCACGGCGATGTCAAAAAAGCCCAGCGTGGACACCGGCGTGAGATCTTTCACCGTGTCAAAAGGCAGGCTTTTGAACAGGCCGGCCGTGACCGCCGTGCCGTTGGACATCAGGAACATGGTGTGGCCGTCGGGATCGGAGCGCACCACGCTGTCGGCGGCGACGACGCCGCCGGCACCCGGCCGGTTGTCCACCACCACCGACTGCCCCAGCGACTCACCCAACTTTTGCGCCACCGCCCGCGCGGTCAGGTCCCCCACGCCACCCGGGCCAAAGGGCACCACGATGCGCAAGGGTTTGACCGGGAAGGCCTGCGCCAGGACCGAAGTGCCGGTCAACGCGATGGCCGCCGCGAACGCGCCAGCCAGCAAGCCGCGCAGTGGGCGGAATGTGTGCAGATTCATCGAAGTCTCCAAATAGGGGGTATGGGGGTCAGGGTACTGGAAGCCTACGCAATGTAGCCACAACAAAAAGGGCCTGCAACCGGATGCAGGCCCTAGCTGTTATGCCCTTGCGCGATAGGCGGTGTTCACAGGCGCAAGACGAACAAGGTGATCGAGGGAAACAGTGCGAGGATGAACACACGCACCAGATCGCTGGCCACAAAGGGCATCACGCCCAAAAAGGTTTGCGAAATCGGGATTTCCTTGGCCAGGGAATTGATCACGAACAGGTTCATACCCACGGGCGGCGTGATCAACCCGACCTCGACCACGATCAACACCAGGATGCCGAACCAGATGGCGAACTCCTCGGGCGGCAGCCCGAAGTCCAGAGCGGACACGATGGGGAAAAAGATCGGTATGGTCAGCAGGATCATGGACAGCGAATCCATCACGCAGCCAAACACCAGGTACACCAGCACGATCAGGAACAACACCATCCAGGGGCTCAAGCCGGCCTGGACCACCATCTGTGCCATTTCTTGCGGCAGCTGCGACAAGGCCAGGAAGGTGTTGTAGAGCCCCGCGCCCAGCACGATCATGAAGATCATGCCGGTGGCCACGGCCGTGCCCAAAATGGCGCCCATCAGGGTTTTGCGGGTCAGACCACCGCTGAACCAAGCGGCCAGGCCAGTGCCGAAGGCACCGACGGCAGCACCCTCGGTCGGGGTGAACAGCCCGGTGTAAATGCCGCCCACCACGGCGACGAAGATCACCAGCACCGGCCAGACTTTGGCGGTGGCGGCCCAGCGTTCCTTCATGGGCATGGGCGGCATGAAGCCTGCGCTGTCGGGTTTGACCCGGACGTAGATGGCGATCACCACCATGTAGCCGATGGCCGCCAGAATGCCGGGCACAAATGCCGCCAGGAAGAGCTTGGCGATGTTTTGCTCGGTCAGGATGGCGTAGATCACCAGAATCACCGAAGGTGGAATCAAGATGCCCAAAGTGCCACCAGCCGCCAGACAGGCCGTGGACAAAGCACCCGAATAACCCGCGCGCTTGAGCTCGGGCAAGGCGACCTGACCCATGGTGGCGGCGGTGGCCAGCGACGAGCCACAAATCGCGCCAAAGCCGGCACAGGCGCCCACGGCTGCCATGGCCACGCCGCCTTTGCGGTGCCCGATCCAGGCCTCTGCGGCCTTGAAAAGCGCTTGCGACAGGCCGCCCAATGCGGCGAATTGCCCCATCAGCAAGAACAGCGGAATCACCGACAGCGAGTAGCTGGAAAAGGTGCTGTAGGTCACCTGCTTGAGCTGGCTCAGGATCGGGTCGATGTTGCCGTAAACGGCCCATGAACCAACCAGGCCGCAGAGCAGCATCGACAGCCCGATGGGCACGCGGATGAAAATCAGGACGAGCAGGATCGGAAACGACCAGGCCGCGAGTTCGATACCGCTCATTTCAATGGCCTCCCAGGGTTTCAACCGACCAGCCCGCAGGCGGCGAAGCCAGCCCCAGCTGGGTCATCGTCTTGGCAATGTATGCCGCACAACCGATCACGGCGCCCACCACGCAAAAAGCATAGGCCCACCAGATCGGCATCTGCAAGATAAACGTGGTTTCCATGTACTCACGCTTCTCCAACATGCCCTCCCACAGTTTCCAGGTCATCACCAGCCAGACCCCGAGCATCAGCAAGTCGCTGACCGTGACCACCGTGCGCTGCACCCCACGCGGCAAATGCATGTAGAGCAGGTCCACCGTGGCGTGCCCGTCGCGCAAGTAGCACCAGGGCATGAAATAGAACACCGCGATGGCGGTCGCCACCTCGGCCAATTCAAAGTCGCCCGGTATCGGCCCCAGGCCCACACCGATCAAAGCACGGCCCGTGACGCTGATCACGATCATGAGCGTCAGCACAACCAACGCAAAGCCACCAAACACGGCCGACCACTTGGCCAACCGGTATATCGAACCAATCATTCTTGTTTCCTTGACTCACTGTTTGAGGGCACAAAGGGAGTCCGATTGTCCCCCATGCCCGCCTGCGCCCTGCAGCCTTGCATCAAAAAAGGCCAACCGCCTGCGCGGATGGCCTTTTCAGCGCGCAGAAGACTTACTTCGTGTACTTCGCCACCAAAGCGCGTGCTTCTGCCGCGAGCTTGACGCCGTCGACGTTCTTGCTCTTCATTTCGGCCACCCAATCGGCCTCCACCACGCTGGCGGTACGGCGCCAGCGCTGGGTCTCGGCTGCGCTCAGGGCAACGATGTTGTTGCCGGCCTTTTCGGCAAGCGCACGCCCCACTTTGTCGCCCTCGTCCATGGCCCGCCCGAACATGGCCGCGGTCTGGATGCCCGAGTTGTTGTCGATCACCTTCTTCAAATCGGCAGGCAATTTCTCGTAGGCGGCCTTGTTCATCGAGAAGGCGAAGGTCGAGTTGTACAAACCGTTCTCACCAGCAAATGTGGTGTGGTTGCGAACCAATTCCTGCACCTTGAGAGCGGGCGTCACTTCCCAGGGAATGGTGGTGCCGTCGATCACGCCTTTGGACAAGGCCTCGGTCACCGCCGGCACCGGCATGCCCACTGGCGTGGCACCGAGCTTGGTCAGCATGTTGTTGATGATGCGGGAACCGCCGCGGATCTTCATGCCGTTCAGGCTTTCCAGACCCGTGACCGGCGTCTTGGTGTGGAACAGCCCTGGGCCATGGGTGTGCACGGCGATCAGCTTGACGTCCTTGAACTCGTCGGCGGCAAATTTTTCAACGTACTCTTGGATGGCCTGGGAAGAGGCTTCGCCCGTGGTCGTCAAAAAGGGCAATTCAAACACTTCGGTCTTGGGAAAACGGCCCGGCGTGTAACCCAACACGGTCCAGGTCAGGTCCACCACACCATCGCGCGCCTGGTCAAACAGCTGCGGCGGCGCACCACCCAGTTGCATGGCGTGGAAGAGTTGGATCTTGATCTGGCCATTGGACTCGGCTTCGACTTTTTTGGCCCAGGGAATCAGTGCCCGGGCCGGGATGGTCGCTTGCGGCGGCAACATTTGGTGCAGGCGCAAAGTGACCTGCTGCGCCATGACAGCGCTGCTGGCCAAAGCGGCCAAAGCAAACGCGGCAGCGCGAATTTTGAGCATTTTCATGGAGTCTCCTGTCTTGAGTCGGATCGATGGGACAAAGGGAAATGCGCGGGCCGCTCGTCAAATGTCAAACGCCCAAGCGAGCCTGCACTTTCCGCGTCTGCCGCGCTTTCTGCAAGCCCAAAATCCATCCGGTAGATAGAACAGATTTGAATACCAGCGGCTCAGTTGTGCAGAAACTGTCAGGGTAAACACCTGGGTGCTCTTGGCTGCGTTCGCACGGCAAGCCCCGCCCACAGGGGTAACCAGGCGCCGATCAGGTCACCGCTTCGCATGGTGGTTCAAGCGCGGCACCGAACCGGTCAACGCGGCCAACCTAGGGAAAACACCGAGATCAAAATTTCCGGGTTTTCTTGATTTGATTATTTTTCATAACCATAATGGCAGCACCCATTTCGCAACATCCATCCCATACGCCATGAGCACCAAGAACCCCGACCTGACCCTGACCCTGCGTGGCGAGCAAGCTGAGATTGCGCTGATCACCCTCAACCGCCCTGCCAAACGCAATGCCTTGAACGACGGCCTGGTGCTGGCTCTGCGCGACGTGTTCCAGAACCTGCCCAGCGGCGTGCGCGCGGCGGTCGTCCATGGCGAAGGCGAGCACTTCTGCGCCGGGTTGGACTTGTCCGAACTGCAAGAGCGCGACGCCGGTCAAGGCATGCAGCACTCCCGCATGTGGCACGCCGCGCTCGAATGTGTGGAGCGTGGTCCGGTGCCCGTGATCGCGGCCTTGCACGGCGCGGTGGTGGGCGGTGGCCTGGAGCTGGCCAGCGCCTGCCACATCCGCGTGGCCGACGACTCCACCTTCTACGCCTTGCCCGAAGGCACGCGCGGGATTTTTGTCGGCGGTGGTGGCTCGGTGCGCATTCCCAAACTGATTGGCGTGGCCCGCATGACCGACATGATGCTGACCGGCCGTGTCTACGACGCCGCAGATGGTGAGCGCATTGGCCTGGCGCAATACAAGGTGCCCGCTGGCACGGCGCTGGACAAAGCGCTGGACCTGGCCAAACGCATCGCCACCAACGCGCCCCTGACCAACTACGCCCTGATGCACGCCTTGCCCCGCATCGCCGAGCAGCCCGCAGACCAGGGCTTTTTCACCGAAGCCATGATGGCCGCCATTGTCCAGTCCGCTCCCGAAGCCAAGGAGCGGGTACGCGCGTTTCTCGACGGCAAAGCCGCCAAGGTTCAGAAAAGCTGAGCACCCAGCACACACACCGCACAGAAGAAGAACCGCACGGAGACCGCATGAGCAGCACGAAATTCCGCCCCATGACCTTTGGCGTCACCCGGGTCACCTTGAAAGAAGGCCAGCCTGGCACCCGCTACCTGAGTGCAGACCAGACACTGGCGCCCTACCCCGAGCGCCTCACCGACCGGCTCCAGCACTGGGCCACCACCACGCCCGACCAGTTGTTCATGGCGCGCCGCGAGCGGCTGCAAGATGCCGATGGCCGCACGCAGTTGGGCGAGTGGCGGGAAATCCGTTTCGATGAGGCATGGCAAACCGCGCGGCGCATCGCCCAGGGTCTGATCGACCGTGGTCTGTCCGTGGACCGGCCGGTGGTCATCCTGAGCGAAAACAGCCTGGAGCACGCTCTGCTGTCGCTGGGCTGCATGGTCGCCGGTGTGCCCTTTGTGCCCACCTCGCCGCCGTATTCGCTGGTGAGCCAGGATTTCGAGAAGCTGCGGCACGTGCTGCGCACGGTCACTCCCGGGCTGGTGTTCGCCTCCGACGCGCGCTACGCCAAAGCCATCGCAGCCACGGTCGACGCCGACACCGAAGTCGTGCTGGTCGAAGGCGAAGTGCCGGGCCGCAGCAGCACCCGTTTTGAGCAACTCACCGCCACGCCGGCCACGCCGGCGGTGGATGCCGCCATGGCGGCCACGGGCCCAGACACCATCGTCAAGTTCCTGTTCACCAGCGGTTCGACCAAGATGCCCAAGGCGGTCATCAACACCCACCGCATGTGGTGCGCCAACCAGCAGCAAATGGCGCAATCCATGCCGGTGCTGGCCGAAAAGCCGCTGGTGCTGGTGGACTGGCTGCCCTGGAACCACACCTTTGGTGGCAACCACAACGTCGGCATGGTGCTGTTCCACGGCGGCACCCTCTATATAGACGACGGCAAGCCGACCCCGGCCCTGATGCACGAGACCTTGCGCAACCTGCGCGAGATCGCTCCCACTGTGTACTTCAATGTGCCGACCGGCTTCGAGGCCATTGCCCTGGCCATGCAGACCGACGACGCGCTGCGCAAACAGTTGCTGTCGCGGGTGAAGATGTTCTTTTATGCCGGCGCCGCGCTGGCCCAGCCCGTGTGGGACAGCCTGTTCGCTTCACAAGAACGCGAGATCGGTGAACGCATCGTCATGGCCACCGGCCTGGGCATGACCGAAAGTGGTCCGTTCGGTATTTTTGTGACCAGCCCGCACGTGCGAGCCGGCGATCTGGGCGTGCCCACGCCTGGGCTGGAACTCAAGCTGGTCGACCACGACGGCAAGACCGAAGTGCGCTACCGCGGTCCCAACATCACGCCGGGCTACTGGCGCGCACCCAAGGACACGGCCGAGAGCTTTGACGAAGAAGGCTTTTTCTGCACCGGCGACGCGGTGCAGTGGATAGACGAGACCGACATACACCGCGGCCTGCGCTTCGATGGCCGGATCGCCGAAGACTTCAAGCTGGCCACCGGCACCTTTGTGAACGTGGGCCCGCTGCGCGCCAAGGTGATCGCTGCCGGTGCGCCGTATATCCAGGACGTGGTGGTCACCGGCATCAACACCCGCGAAGTGGGCGCCATGGTGTTTCCCACACAAGCGGTGCGGAGCTTGAGCGGCCTGGACGCCTCGGCACCCATGACCGAAGTGCTGTGCAGTGCGCCGGTGCTGGCCCATTTCCAGACCGTGCTCGACACCCTGGCCCAGAGCGCCACCGGCAGCGCCAACCGCGTTGCCCGCCTCTGCCTGCTGTCGGAGCCACCCACCATCGACTTGGGTGAAGTGACCGACAAAGGCTCGATCAACCAGCGCGCGGTGCTGACCCACCGCGCCGACACCGTGGCCGCACTGCACGCGGACCAACTGCATTTCATCCTCAAGCCCCGGGTCTGAGGCCACCAAGCGCCCGCCCCCACTTTCACAGGAACACCCATGAGCACCCCCGGTTTTTTCAACGCCTTCGGCGACGTCTGGATACTCGACGGCGTGCGCACGCCCATGGCCGACTATTGCGGCGCCTTCAGCCAGATATCTCCCACCGATCTCGGCATCAAGGCCGCGCGCGAGGCCTTGGGCCGTGCGGGCGTGCCCGCTGCCCACATCGGCTCGGTGATCGCCGGCAATATGGCACCAGGCGACTTCTTCCAGTTCGTGCTGCCGCGCCACATTGGTCTGTACGCCGGTGTGCCGGTGCAGGTGCCGGCCATCATGGTGCAACGCATCTGCGGCACCGGCTTTGAGCTGTTTCGCCAGGCTGGTGAGCACATCCAGGGCGGCGCGGCCGAGGTGGCGCTGGTGGTGGGCACCGAGAACATGACGCGCAACCCCATTGCCGCCTTCGACCACCGCAACGGCTTCAAGCTCGGCGCACCCGTGGCCTTCAAGGACTACATGTGGGAGGCTTTGCTGGACCCGGCGCCCGGCATCAACATGATCCAGACCGCCGAGAATCTGGCCAAGAAATACGGCATCACCCGCGAAGCGGTGGACGCCTTCGCCAGCGCATCGTTTGCCAAGGCGGTGGCGGCGCAGCAGTCGGGCTTTCTGGCCGGCGAAATCGTGCCGGTGGTGAACGAGACTTTTGAGCTCGAAGGTTACGCACCGCGCGCCATCCGCTTGCAAGGCAAGATCAGCGAATTGGCGCAGGACACCCACCCGCGCCTATCGCCCCCCGAGGTATTGGCCAAGCTGCGCGCGGTGCACGCCGGTGGCGTGCAGACCGGGGGCAACAGCTCGGCCCTGGTCGATGCGGCAGCCGCTTGTGTGGTGAGTTCGGGCCGCTACGCCAAGGCCGAAGGCAAAAAGCCGCTGGCCCGTGTGGTGGCCGCCGCCGCCGTGGGCGTGCCGCCCGAAATCATGGGCATTGGGCC
>NZ_JBFJMY010000014.1:0-22527 GCF_041633695.1 Hydrogenophaga sp. | reverse complement strand
GTTGTGGTCGGTGATGAGCACGCCGATGCCACGCGACTTCAGGAACCCGATGATGCGCTGGATCTCGATCACCGCGATCGGGTCGATACCGGCGAAAGGTTCGTCGAGCAGGATAAAGCGCGGATTGGTCGCCAGGGCCCGGGCGATTTCCACCCGGCGGCGTTCGCCACCCGAGAGCGCGGGCGCGGGCGAATCGCGCAAATGCTCGACATGCAGCTCTTTGAGCAAGGCATCGAGCCGGCTGCGGATCTGTGCACCCGACAAGGCCTTGCCGTCCTCGTCCTGCTGCAGCTCCAGCACCGCGCGCACGTTTTCGGCCACGGTGAGTTTGCGGAAAATCGAGGCTTCCTGCGGCAGATAGCCCAGACCCATGCGCGCCCTGCGGTGGATCGGCATGCCTTCGATGGCTTCGTCGTCCAGCAAGATCTGACCGGCATCGGAGCGCAACAAACCCACCAGCATGTAGAAAGAGGTGGTCTTGCCCGCGCCGTTGGGGCCCAGCAGGCCCACCACTTCGCCTTTGTCCACCACCAGCGAAACGTCTTTGACCACCTTGCGCCCGCCGTAGGACTTTTGCAGACCCCGCGCTTCCAGCCGGCTGATCGGGTCGCCGGTGTTGTTGTGCGCCACGGTCACTTGCGACCCTCGCCGATCTGACCGCTGGGGCGCAGGTTGGCTGGATTGGGGGGCGGTGCTGGCTCGGCTTTGGGGACCGGCGTGAGCATGGCGCGCACCCGGCCACCGGGGTTGGTGCTGCTCCCTGGGCTGCCACCGTCCACGCTGAAGGTGTCGTTGCCGTTGTTGTAGCTGATCACGGCGCCGGTGGTCTCGTCGTTCAGCTGAGCGCCTTTGTAACGGCGCAGCACGGCACCGCCGATAAAGCGCACGGTGTCGGCCTTGCTGTCGTATTCGATGCGCTCGGCCGTGCCTTCGATGGATTCATCCAGGCCGTCGCGCTTCTGGCGGAAAGAGGCTGACGCCGTGGCGCTGCCCACCGCCTGGCCAAACTGGTTGCCCTGCGCGTCCTGCCGCACCTCCACCTGCGCGCCCCGAATGACGATGCTGCCCTTGGTGATCACCACATTGCCGGTGAACACGCTGGTCTGGCGGGCGTCGTCGTAGCGCAAGGCATCGGCCTCGGCATTCAAGGGCTTGCTGCGATCGGCCCGTTCGGCCAGGGCCGGCCCCACCCCGAGCACGGCGGTCAGCAGACACGCCAGCGCGGGACGGAAAAGGGAGCGAAGAGGATGGATGGGCATGTTCTTCAAAGGCACGAAACTTGCATTCATTGTAACGGCGGGTGAGCGGCTTTCCTCCGGCTACACGGGGAAAGTCGGGATTAGCGAGGATTCTTTATCACCGCAAGCCCCGGTGCGGATCCGCCAGCAAAAAGGCCCGCACATGGCGGGCCTTTGCGGCAAAACACCGGGCAGACAGAGCGGCTGCCGCGCGGCCGACCGGCCTTTGTGAACTCAGGACTTGCGCAGCTGGGCGATCAAGGCGTCGGCCACCCGCAGCGTGGTGGGGCCTTGCCCGCCGACGTAGTACTTGCCCGCCACTCCCAGCGCCGGGGTGCCTTCGACCTGGTAGGCGTCCTGCAACTGGATCGCGCGCTTGGCCTTGCCCGCCATAGCGAAGGAGTTGTAAAAGCTGGTGAACTTGGCGCTGTCGACGCCCTGCTTGCCCACCCAGGCCACGATGGGGTCGGGCGTGGTCAGGGGCAGTTTTTCCACATGGATGGCTTGAAAGACTTTTTCGTGCAGCTTGTCAACCAGGTCCATGGCTTCGAGCGCGTAGTACAGGCGTTGCATGGGCACAAAGGCCTCGCTGAACGCCACCGGCACGCGCTTGACGGTCACATACGACGGCACCTTGTGCATCCATTCGTTGAACACCGGCTCGAAATTGAAGCAGTGGATGCAGGAATAGGCAAAAAACTCCACCACCTCGATCTGACCGGCCGGGCTGTCCACCGGCGCGGCCTTGCCCAGGCGCTGGTAGTTCGTGCCTTCTTTGAAGCCACCCACCTGGGCGCGCGCCGACCGTGGGGAAAACGAGCCGGCCACTCCGATGGCGGTGGCGCCAGCGGCCAGAACCGCATGTGAAAAATCGCGACGTTGCATATGAATAACTCCTGTTTAGCGCAGCATTGGGGCACAGGCGCGGGGCGAAAGTTCCCCGGTCTCCCGCGGCGCCCCGGCAGAGAAGAGGTGGCTCAGCGCTGGATGCGCACCAAGGCCGCTTCCACGCCGCTGACCTCCAGCTGCTCGCGGGTTTGATCGGCCAGCGCCTTCTGGCTGAACGGCCCCACGCGCACCCGGTACACGGTCCTGCCGTTTTGTTCGCGCTCGGTGATGGCCGCCTCGATCCCCAGCATGCCCAGCTTGGCCTTCTGCGTTTCGGCGTCCTGCGGGGTGCGAAAAGCGCCCACCTGCACAAAATAGGTGAAGGGGTCGGCGGTGGCCGGGCTCGCTGCAGGGCTGGCGGCAGCATTGGCGGCTGGCGCTGGCGCTGCGCCCAGCTTGGACTGCACCAAGTCCCCCAAGGGGTCGGCCGAGGCTTTGCTGCCGGCGGTATCGGGCTTGACCGGGGCCGCCGGCAGCGGCTGCCCGTCGGCCGGTGGCACCACAATGGCGCCCGCCGTCTCGGCTCCGGTGGCGGATTCGGGCACGCCCGTCACCGACTTGCCGTTCAAGGGCGCGTTCGGGTTCCAGCCCTTGTTGCGCTCGGCTTCGATCGCATCCTGGCCCGGCTTGCGCGACACGCCCCGGTCCACAAACGGTACCGGCACCTTGGTCACGTACACCGCCACGGCCAGCGCCGCGCCCAGGCCCAGCAGCAGGCCGATCACCAGGCCCATGAGGGTGCCGCCAAAATTGTTCCGGGTTCGCAGGGATTTGCTTTTCATAGGGGCTTTCGTCTTCACATTTTCTGCGGGGCGCTCACGCCCAGCACCGCCAGACCATTGTGCAACACCTGCGCCACCGCCCGAACCAGGGCCAGGCGGGCGGTTTTCACCACCACGTCGTCCACCAGAATGCGCTCGGCGTCGTAATAGCTGTGGTAGCTGGAAGCGAGCTCGCGCAGGTAGAAGGTGACGTCGTGGGGCGCAAAGCCGTCGGCAGCGGCGGTGAGCATCTCGGGGTATTTGGCGAGCTGCAGCATCAGGGTCTGTGCCGCCGGGCTGTCCAGCACCGACAGATCGGCCTGTGCCAGCAGGGCCTCGTCGCCCGCGTCCTTTTCGCGCCAGGTGGCCAGCACCGAACAGATGCGGGCGTGTGCGTATTGCACGTAATACACCGGGTTCTCGTTGTTCTTCTGCACCGCCAGATCGACATCGAAGGTGTATTCGGTGTCGGGCTTGCGGCTGAGGAGAAAGAAGCGCACCGCGTCTTTGCTGGTCCACTCGATCAGGTCGCGCAAGGTCACGTAGCTGCCGGCGCGCTTGCTGATCTTCACCTCTTCGCCGCCCTTGACCACGCGCACCATGGTGTGCAGCACGTAGTCGGGGTAGCCCTGGGGAATGCCCACATTGGCCGCCTGCAGGCCCGCACGCACGCGGGCGATGGTGCCGTGGTGGTCGGTGCCCTGGATGTTGACGACCTTGGTGAAGCCGCGTTCCCACTTGGCGATGTGGTAGGCCACATCGGGCACAAAATAGGTGTAGCTGCCGTCTTGCTTGCGCATCACGCGGTCTTTGTCGTCGCCGTAGTCGGTGGACTTGAGCCACAGCGCGCCGTCCAACTCGTAGGTCTTGCCGGCCTCGCGCAGCTTTTGCACCGCCGCGTCGACCCGTCCGCTGGTGTACAGGCTGGATTCCAGGTAGTAGTTGTCGAACTTCACCGCAAAAGCCTGCAAGTCCAGGTCTTGCTCGTGGCGCAGGTAGGCCACGGCGAATTGCTGGATCGAAGCCAGATCGTTCACATCGCCACTGGCGGTGAAACTGCGGTCGTCGGCAGCCACGGTTTTCTTGGCCAGAAAGTCGGCGGCGATGTCGGCGATGTAGTCGCCGTTGTAGGCCGGGGCCTTTTCGCCGCTGGGCCATTCGGCGTCGCCGGGTTTGAAGCCTTTGGCGCGCAGTTGCGTGCTGTGGGCCAGGGTCTGGATCTGCACGCCCGCGTCGTTGTAATAGAACTCGCGCGTCACGTCCCAGCCCTGGGTCTGGAACAGGCTGCAGATCGCGTCGCCCAGAGCGGCCTGCCGACCGTGGCCCACGTGCAGCGGCCCGGTGGGGTTGGCCGAGACGAATTCCACCATCAGGCGCTGGCCGTTGGACGGGGCGAAGCCGAACCGCTCACCCGCCCGCAGGACTTCACCCACGATTTGCTGCTTGGCTTCGGGCTTGAGCCGGACGTTGATGAAGCCAGGCCCGGCGATGTCGATATCGGCCACCCAGCGCTGGAAAGCGGGCGCGGCCAGCAAGGCAGCGCGCAGCTGTTCCGCCACCTGGCGGGGATTTTGTTTCAGGGGTTTGGCCAGCTGCATGGCGGCGGTGCAGGCGAAGTCGCCGTGTGCGGCCACTTTGGGCGATTCGAAAACCGCGGTGGCGGCCTGGTCGGGCGCGAGCGTGCGCAGGGCATCGGCCAGCGCCGCCAGCAGGTCTTGTTTGATTTGGAGCATGCAGCGATTTTAGGTCGCGGCCCCAGGCCTTGCTTTTCCCATCATCAGCCGCGCTAATGGGTGGCGAAGTCGGCACCACCAAAGCGGTTCGCGGTGGCGGTCCTGCCTACAATGGCGCATCCACCCAAGAGAGCGTTCGCCCCCCAGGCGAACCGCCGAAGGCGCAAACTTCCATGACCGCTCAGGCCCCCGTATTGGATGGACACCAGCCGATACTGGAGAGCGTGCGCGTCCACCGATGCGCGCCACCGAAGGAGCAAGCCCCCGTGTCTTGAATGCGCGGGGGACGAATCTCTCAGGTACCAAGGACAGTGGGAGCGGCAAGCACAGCAGCAAGGTCTGCCGTGGCTGTTTCTCACCTGTTCTCTGGAATTTTTCATGCACATCACCGTTCTCGGCGCCGGCGTCACCGGCGTCACTTCGGCCTGGTTTCTACGCCAGGCCGGCCACGAAGTCACCGTCATCGATCGCCAGCCCGCCGCCGGACTGGAAACCAGCTTCGCCAATGGCGGCCAGGTTTCGGTGTCCCACGCCGAACCCTGGGCCAACCCCAGCGCACCGTTCAAAGTCTTGAAATGGCTGGCGCGCGAAGACGCGCCGCTGCTGTTTCGCTTGCGCCCCGACTTGAACCAGTGGCTGTGGGGCTTGGGTTTTTTGCGCGAATGCACACCCGCGCGCACCCGCCACAACATCCGGCAAATGGTGAACCTGGGTTTGTACAGCCGCCAAGTGTTGCAACAGCTGCGCGCCCAGACCGGCATCCAGTACGACCAGAAGACCGCCGGCATCCTGCACTTCTATACCAGCCAGGCCGAATTCGACGCCGCCCAGGGCCCGGCGCAACAAATGCGCGAACTGGGTTGTGAGCTCGACATGAAAACGCCCGACGAATGCGTGGCGATCGAACCGGCGCTGCGCGACAGCCGCCACCGCATCGTGGGCGGCAGCATGACCCCCAGCGACGAATCGGGCGACGCCCGCCTGTTCACCCGCAACCTGGCCAACCTGTGCGAAGACGCGGGTGTGCGCTTCTTGTACAACACCCGCATCGTGGGCGCGCGCGCTACCAGCCAACGGCTCGAAGCCTTGCAACTGGCGGACATCGATGGCGTGGTGCGCGACTGGCGCAGCGACAGCTATGTGATGTGCCTGGGCTCGTTCAGCGCGCAATGGACCCGCCTGCTGGGCCAGACGTTGCGCATCTACCCCGCCAAGGGCTATTCGGTCACGCTGCCCGTCACGCACCCCGAAGCCTCGTTCCAGGTCTCGCTCACCGACGACGAACACAAGCTGGTGTTCTCGCGCCTGGGCGAGCGCCTGCGCATCGCGGGCACGGCCGAATTCGACGGCTACAACACCGAGCTCAACCTGGTGCGCTGCCAGGCCATCGTGAAGCGGGTGCGCGAACTGTTTCCCCAGATGACGGATGGCGAAGGCGCCCAGTTCTGGACCGGTCTGCGCCCGGCCACGCCCAGCAACGTGCCCTACATCGGCCGCTCGAAGTGCAGCAACGTGTTTCTGAACACCGGCCATGGCACCCTGGGCTGGACCCATGGCTGCGGCTCGGCCGCCGCGCTGACCGACATCGTCGAAGGTCGCCAGCCCGAGGTGGACTTCGCCTTCACCGGGATGGACCGCGCACCGCGCCGCAGCGCCGCTGTCCAGCCCGCCACCGTCGGCTGACGGCCAACGCCCAACGGCTCGGCCTGGATCGCCTCCTTGCCCACGCGGGGCTTGGGGGCGACCGGGTGACAGGCGGTGGATTCCTGGCTACGCTCAGGAACCATGAAAGTCCTCCCCACCACGCCAGCCGCCACGAGCGACACGACCGCCACACCCCCCGAACGCCGGCGCTGGCTCGGCCGCCTGCTGGCGCTGTCCACCCTGCCCGCCCTGGGCTCCGGCGCCAGCGCCGCCAGCAGCAGCGCGCTGCCGCTGCGGCTGGGTGCCGATGAGGCGCCGCACAAAATCGTCTACCAGCTGAACCGGGCCGAGCCCGAGTACCAGGAGGCGATCTTCAACTCCATCAGCGCCATGCTCAAGAAGTACGTGGACGACGTCGCCATCGCGGTGGTGGCCTGGGGCCCTGGCATCCACCTGCTGGCGAAAACGCCCCAGCGCCCGGTGCCCGAGCTGATGCAGCAGCGGGCGCGCAGCATGGCGCAGGCCTACGGCGTGCGCTTCATCGCTTGCGGCAACACCATGCAATCCTTGGGCTGGACCGCCGCCGACATGCTGGACTTCGCGCAGATCGAAGACGTGGGTGCCGCAGCGGTGATGGAGCTGCAAGAAAAGGGCTACGCCTACCTGGCCTGGTGAGCCGAGCGGCTCGCCGCTGGCCGTTCAGTCCCCTCAGGCCACGGCCGCCAGCGGCAGCAGGCTGGCTTGGGCGGCCGCCTTGACCGCCTGGGTGAGGCGCTGGGCCGAAGGTGCTTCACGTGCCCAGTGCTGCCAGTACAAAGCCACTTCAACCGTCGCGCCGGGCAGCAGCTCTTGCATGCCCGGGCGCACCGCCACCGTCTGCTCGGGCACCATGCCCCAGCCCAGCCCCAGCTCGATGGCGGTCTCAAAAGCGTCAATGGCGGGCGCAAAGTGGCGCGGATACAGGGGCTGGCGCAGCCCAAAATGTTGCGCCAGAAATGCGTCTTGCAAAGCGTCTTTGCGGTTGAAGATGATGGCCGGCTGTGCCAGCAGCCGGTGTGGCGACACCGCGCCAGCGGGCGTGCGACAGCGCTGCACCACCTCGGGTGCGGCCACGCAGCGGTAGCGCATCAAACCCAGCGGTTCGGCCACACAGCCGCGCATGGGTTCGGCCAGCGTGGTCACGCAGCCCATCACGTCGCCGCTTTTGAGCGCGTCCAGCGTGTGGTCCTGGTCGTCGATCACGATCTCCAGCAACAGGCGGTGACGTTGCAGCAGCGCCGCCACGCCGGGCAAAAACCAGCTCGCCACCGAATCGGCGTTGATCGCCACCGACAGGCTTTGCCAGCGCGGCCCCGCCTTGCTGGCACCCCCACCTTGCAACCCGGCCAGCAAGTCGGTCTCCATCATGCGCACCTGCTTCACATGCGCCAGCAAGGCCTGCCCCGCCGCCGTGGCCCGCACGCTTTTGCCGCGCACCAGCAGGCGCTGGCCCAGGTGCTCTTCCAGCGCCTTGATGCGCAGCGACACCGCCGCCAGCGTGAGAGACAAGGCCCCCGCCGCCGGGCCGAACCCCCCGTGTTCCACCACCGCGGCCAAGGCTTCCAGTTGTCGGGCGTCGAGCATGGCGTGGAACCCTCTTTGGTTAACTATTAATTAAGCAATCGTATTTTAATTTAACTCAGTTTAAATACTGCGCACTCTGATGGACACTGTCGAGCAAGCGGCCCCCTACCACCTTCTACCGGTCGGGGCCGCAACCGACCACACCGTTTCTCCAGGCCCTTGCCATGACCCTCGCATTTCCCACCTTCACCGCCGGTATGGTGCTCAGCCTCTCGCTGATCATGGCCATAGGCCCGCAAAACGCCCATGTGCTGCGCATGGGCCTGACCCGCCAGCACGTCTGGCTCACGGTGGCCGTGTGCATGGTGTCCGACGTGGTACTGATTGGCCTTGGCGTGCTGGGTCTGGCCCAGTTGGGCGGCCTGTCCGACAAGCTGATGGGCGCCATGGTCGGCGCGGGCGCCTTGTTTCTCGCGGTGTACGGCTGGCAGGCATTCCAGCGCTTTCTGCGGCCAGCGGCAACGCCCATCGGCGGCGCAGCAGAAGCGGCCCTGCCACCCACGGTAACGCGGCGCCAGGCCGTGCTGTCGGCGCTGGCCTTCACCTGGCTCAATCCGCACGCGTGGATCGACACCGCCGTGCTGATCGGCACCGCCTCGCTGGCCTACGGGTCCGACAACAAGGTGTTTGGCCTGGGCGCCATGACCGGCTCCATGGTCTGGTTTCTGGCCCTGGGCGGCGCCACCTTCTGGCTCGGCCGCCGCCTCAATTCGCTGCACCTCTGGCGTGTGCTCGACGGCCTGGTCGCCCTCATGATGTGGGGCACGGGCGCCTGGCTGGTCGCCGGCTTGTTTTAACCACCGGCGCCACGCGGCGCTTGTGCAAGACAGGGCGCGACAACGCGAGACTTGTGGATCACACTGCGGCATGCACCGCCTGTTCCAGGGACATTTTCATGACAGCTTTGCGCGCACCCAACGCTGCGGTCACGGTCTTCGGACCCGACTTCCCGTTTCCGTTTGACGACTGGATCGCCCACCCGCAAGGCCTGGGCACGCTGCCGGCCAGCGCACACGGCCAGGAAGTGGCCATTGTGGGCGCGGGCATCGCCGGTCTGGTGGCGGCTTACGAGCTGATGAAACTGGGCTTGAAACCCGTGGTGTACGAGGCTTCGCGCATGGGCGGGCGGTTGCGCTCGCAGGCTTTCGCCGGCCCCTCGGGCGCGCCCGGCATCGTGGCCGAGCTGGGCGGCATGCGCTTCCCGGCATCGAGCACGGCCTTCTTCCACTACGTGCATTTGCTCGGCCTGCAGACCCAGCCCTTTCCCAACCCGCTCACGCCCGCCGCCGGCAGCACGGTGATCGATATCGAAGGGCAGACCCACTACGCCCAGACCCTGGCCGACTTGCCGCCGCTGTTCCACGAAGTGGCCCAGGCCTGGGCCCTGGCGCTGGAGGCCGACGCCCGCTTCTCGGACATGCAACAAGCCTTGCGCGAGCGCGACGTGCCGCGCCTCAAAGCGATGTGGAACGCACTGGTGCCGCTGTGGGACGACCGCACCTTCTACGACTTCGTGGCACAGTCCGACGCGTTCGCCAAGCTCTCGTTCCACCACCGCGAGGTGTTCGGCCAGGTCGGTTTTGGCACCGGCGGCTGGGACTCGGACTTTCCCAACTCCATGCTGGAAATTCTGCGCGTGGTGCTCACCGGCTGCGACGAAAACCAGCACCTCATCACCGGCGGCGTGCAGCAAGTGCCCATGGGCCTGTGGAGCCACACGCCCGAGACACTGGCGCACTGGCCCGCTGGCACCTCGCTGGCCAGCCTGCACCAGGGAGCGCCACGCCCCGGCGTGACCGCCATCACCCGCGCGGCGGATGATCGGCTCGCGGTCACCGACACCTGGGGCACCACCCGCACCTACGCCGCCGTGCTGGTGACCTGCCAGAGCTGGCTGCTCACCACCCAGATCGTGGTGGAAGAGTCGCTGTTTTCGCACAAGCTGTGGATGGCGCTGGACCGCACGCGCTACAAGCAATCGAGCAAGACCTTCGTCATGGTGGACCGCCCGTTCTGGAAAGACAAAGACCCGCAAACCGGCCGCGACCTGATGAGCATGACGCTCACCGACCGGCTCACGCGCGGCACCTACCTGTTCGACAACGGGCCGGACCAGCCCGGCGTGATCTGCCTGAGCTACGCCTGGATGGGCGACGCGCTCAAGATGCTGCCGCACACCAGCGAAAAGCGTGTGCAGCTCGCACTCGCTGCACTGAAAAAGATATACCCCACGGTGGATATCGCCAGCCACATCATCGGCGAGCCCATCACCGTGTCGTGGGAGGCCGATCCGTATTTTCTGGGCGCCTTCAAAGGCGCGCTGCCCGGCCACTACCGCTACAACCACCGCATGTACGGCCACTTCATGCAAGACCGCTTGCCACCCGCCGAGCGCGGCATCTTCATCGCCGGCGACGACGTGTCGTGGACACCGGCCTGGGTCGAAGGCGCGGTGCAGACCTCGCTCAACGCGGTCTGGGGCATCCTGCACCAGTTCGGTGGCCAGTGCCCAAGCGACAACCCCGGCCCCGGCGAGCGTTTTGCCGACATCGGCCCGATCGCGCTGCCCGACTGAGCGGCATGGGGCGGGCCACGGCGGCTGCGGACTCGACTCGCGCTGGAAGGGCATACCGAGCAGGCGGCACACACGCCCACCCGATCTCGCGCCACGCCTCGGGTGCCGAGCCGGAGCCCCACGGATTTTGAGCCCTTCGACAAGCTCAGGGCGAACGGGTAAATTGGTGCGGACGCCCACAAACCCTCTACCTCTCTACGCCCCCTCCCGTTCGGGCTGAGCCTGTCGAAGCCCTGAAGAAACCCATGCCAGCCCACCCCCTGAACCTCGCCCTCTGGCAAACCGCCTACGCGCCGCCCGAAGCCGGTACCGCGCTGGCCTTGGAACGGCTCGACACCGCAGCGGCCCAGGCGCGCGCACAAGGCGCCGATCTGCTGCTCTGTCCCGAGATGGGGCTCACCGGCTACGCCATCGGCGCCGAGCGCGTGGCCGCCCTGGCCGAAGCGCCCGACGGTCCGCTGGCGCAAGCCGTGGCGTCCATCGCGCAGCGCCACCGCATCGCCATCGTCTACGGCTACCCCGAACGCCACCCGCAGGGCGGCAAACCCTTCAACGCCGCGCAGGCGATGGGCCCCGACCACCAAGCCATCGGCCACTACCGCAAGACCCATTTGTTCGGGGACATGGACCGCGCCCAGTTCAGCCCAGGCGACGCCGCGTCCCAGGTGTTCACATGGCGCGGCTGGCGCCTGGGCCTGCTCATCTGCTACGACGTGGAGTTCCCCGAAGCCGTGCGCGGGCTCGCGCTGCAAGCCGCCGATGCGGTGCTGGTACCGACCGCCAACATGATCGGTTTCGACGAAGTACCTGCGCTGCTCGTGCCGGCCCGGGCTTGCGAAAACCGCTTGTTCGTTGCGTATGCGAACGCTTGCGGCCAAGAAGGCCCGGTCCACTACGGCGGACTGAGCACGGCAGCCGGTCCGGACGGTCGGGTGCTGGCGCAGGCCGAGCGCGGCGAAACCCTGCTGCAAGTGCGCATGGCGCACGCCGAGCTGGCGGCTTTCAGGCCCAACACCTATCTGCGCGACCGACGCACCGATCTGCACCGTCCACCGCTCGCGTAACACCCATACACAGGGGGAACCAGGCGTTCGCGTCAAACCGCATTCACCAGCTCGACCTCGTGCAGGATGACACGCGTATAGGTTTCGCTCACGCCGGCGTGCCGGCGCAGGGTTTCGGTCAGACCCATCAGGTCCTCGCGGTCGCTGCAGGCCACACGCACCACGTAGTCGAACGAACCGGTCATCAGCGTGGCGCTGACCACCTGCGGCAGGTGGCGCAAGGCATTCTCGAATTCCTGGGCCGACGTGCCCGCCGCCATCTTCACTTCGATCTGGGCGTGCAGATCGCGCCCCAGGGCGGACGGGCTCAGCGTGGCGCGGATGTGGCGGATCACGCCTCCGGCCTGCAAGCGCCGGAAGCGTTCGGACACGGCATTCGCGCTCAGGTGCACGGCGTCCCCGAGCTCGCGGAAGGTCAAACGCCCGTCACGCGCGAGAAGACTGAGGATTTCACGGTCAATTTGATCAAAAACCACGTTTTTCGCCGTAGATGAACGAGATTGCCGCAGTATAGGTCAGACAAACGCAGAGCGTTCCAGCCTAAGCTCTTGACCTCCTGCGCCCACCCCACAGCCATGTTCCTGACCGACCTGCCCCTGCCTCCCGCCCATCCCATGCCCCTGCAAGCCGGGCCAGGCAAGCCGGTGCGGGGCCGGCCAATGCGCCACGCCGATCTGGCCGAGTGCCGCGAACTGCTCCCCGGCTGGCTGGTCATGGACGCCGAACTGCGCGCCGCCCTGCCGAAACTCTGGACCCGGCTGATGGGCCAGCCAGGCTACAGCGCCGACGTGATCGAGGACCTCTCGCGCCCACCCGGCCAGCGCCTGGTGGGTCTGGGCATGACCGTGGCACTGGACGCGGGCTGGCAGCAGCGCCTGCGCGAGGACCCACCCGCTCACGCCGGCGCGGTCTGGTACCGCGACTTCCTCGACGGCCGCACGGCGCCGATGGACGAGCGCAGCCTGGCGCGTGCCAACGCCGATGGCGAGGTCGGCATGCTAGTGTTGCACTACGCCCAGCGCAACATCGACGGCAGCCTGCCCGAGGTGCAACAGATGCTGCTCACGGCCATGCAACTGTTCCGCACCGCGCATGGCGGCCTGCAGCTGCGCGATATTTGGCAGGAGGCCCTGTCCGACGGCGGCGACTACCTGCTGGGCATGGGCTTCAAGCGCCGCACCCGCCGGGGATCGGACCAGCCCGACCTGCACGGCCTGAACCGCGCCGAGGCCGCGCACGTATTCCCAGGCCAGCTGGTGCGCGACATGTTCCATGCCGTGCCGCCCGTCCTGGGCTTCAGCGCGGCCGAGCGCCGCGTGCTGCGGCTGGCGTTGGGCGAATTGGCCGACGAAGACATTGCCGATGAAATCGGCGTGACCCAGCACACACTGAAGAAGGTCTGGCGCTCGGTGTACCAGCGCGCAGCCGACGCCCTGCCCGACATGTTCGAGAAGGCGCCCAGCGGCACCCTGCCCGGTACCCGTGGTCCGGAGAAGCGGCGCCACCTGCTGCAGTACCTGCGGCAACACCCCGAAGAGCTGCGCCCCTGGGCCTGAGCGGCCGGCGCGACCCGAGCGGCCTGCGCCTGCTCAGCGCACACCTCTTTTTGGTGACTACCCTTTTTGCGGCCTGTGCGAACCCCGCAAGGCATCGAAGAATGCGGACCTTCCCAACCCCCTCAGGAGCGTCCCATGCTGATGACCAGCGACAACATCCGTCACGAAACCACGCACCACGTCTGCCACACCCGGCGGCCACAAAGCCACCGCTTCATTCACAAGGCGCTGCGCGCGCTGATGTTTCGCACCCTGCAACAGGTCGCCAGCCTGGACGCTGGTGATGCCGGTGAGCGCGCCACGCTGGTGGCCCAGGTCGAGGAGCTGCTGCAGGTCTGCACCGACCACCTCGTCCACGAGAACACGCATTTCCACGCGCCGATGCGTGAACGCGCACCACGCGCGGTGGCCCCCTTCGATGCCGACCACGAAGAACACCTGAGCAGCATCGCCCGGCTGCGCCAGTTGCTGTCCGTCGTGGCCCAGGGCAGTCCGGCCGCACGCGACAACGCGTACGAGCTCTACCTGGAGCTCTCGCGCTTCGTCGGCGAAAACCTGGAGCACATGGCCGACGAGGAAACCGCGTTCACACACGCCCTGTGGGAGCAATTCAGCGACGCCGATATCGAAGCCATGGACCAGCGCCTGCAAGCCACCTTCACGCCCCAGGAAGGCGCCTACTACCTGCGCTGGATGGCCCGCGGCCTGAACCACGCCGAGTTGCAGGAACTGGTCGGCAAGGCCATGGTGGCCATGCCGACGCCGGTGTTTCAGGGTCTGTGTGGCCTGCTGCAGGAAGAGCTGCCGGCCGAGCGCTGGAGGCGGCTCGCGTGCGCGCTCACGATCGCGCCCATGCCCGGGCTCAAAAGCGCCTGAGTGCGCTGGAGGTCCACCCCGCAAGCCTTCTTGCTGCCTGGACCATGGACCGCTGGCCTGCCGCGCGTCAGCTGGCCATCGAGTAGGGGCCACCACGCTCCAGCGCGCGGCGGTAGGCGGGCCTCTGCTGAAAGCGGCGCACCCAGGCATCGATGTTCGGGTAGCCCGCCCGCAAACCGCGCGCCGCCTCACCCACAAAGCTCATCTGCACATCGGCACCGCTGAGCGCATCGCCCAGCAGCCACTCGCGCCCTTGCAACGCGCGCTCGATATAGCCCAGGTGGTTCGCCAGCTCACCTTCTATGCGCGGCTGCAGCGGAGCGCCGGCCTCGCCCAGCCGCCCCACATACATCTTCAAGAGCAGGGGCAACATCGCCGAACCTTCTGCGTAGTGCAGCCACTGCTGATAGGTCTCAAAATCGGCCGTATCCAGGGCCGGGCGCAAGTGCCCGCCTCCGTGGCGGCGGATCAGGTAGTCCACAATGGCGCCCGACTCGATCAACGTCTGCCCCGCGTCTTCGATCACGGGCGACTTGCCCAGCGGATGCACCGCCTTGAGCTCGGCGGGCGCCAGACGTGTGGTGGCGTCCCGCTCGTAGAACCGGATTTCGTAGGGAGCGCCCAGTTCTTCCAGCAGCCAGAGCACGCGCTGCGAACGCGATTCGTTGAGGTGGTGCACGGTGATCATGTAGGTCTTGTGTGGAGATGTTGAAGTGGTCCGAGTATGGAAGCTGGGGCCCATTGCGCAGTCTCGCCGGCGACCCGCCAACCCGGCGCGGCGCGGCGCAAACCGTGCCGCCCTTCCTAGCGGCGGCGCAAGCCCAGCCACATCACCGTGGCCACCACCAGCAGGCCGCCCGCCACCTGCACCGGCGCAATGCTCTGGCCCAGCACGGCCCAAGCCAGCACCAAGGCAAATATGGGCTCCACATTCATGATGGCCGAGTTGCCCACCACACCCAGGCGCGGCAACACGGTGAACATGATGGTGAACGCCGTGCCGTACAAGGCCGTCAGCCCGAGCAAACCGACCCAGCCGATGGCCGCTTGCGGCAGGTGAAACCCGCCCTGCGTGCCCACACCCACCAAAGCCAGCATAGCCACGATGCCCATGGTGGTTGCGGTGCGCAGCCGACCATCCACATCGGCGGCTTCGTGCTGCGTCAACACCAGGGCCAGACCAAAGGTGGCCGCCGCAGCCAGCGCAAACGCCACGCCCACGCCGATCTGCGACCAATGTGTGGAAGCCCCCAGCCCGGAAGCGGCGCCGAACACATCGAGCGCCAGCGCCAGGCCGATCAACATCACCGGCATCGCCCGCAACACCATGCGCTCGGGCCGGTGACCATAGACCACACGGGCCCACAACGCCGTCCACAAGGGATAGGTGTTGAACGCGAGCAAGGCAAGCGCCACCGGCAAGCGCGCCACCGAGGAATACAGGCACAGACTCTGCACAGCCACCAGCACCCCGATGACCGGCAAGGCCTTGCGGTGGCGGGCCGTGAGCCGAACGCTGACCCGCTGGAAGCGCACCAGCAGGGCCACCACCACGGCCGTCACGGCACTGCGAAAAGCCACTGCCGTGGCCACGTCCACTCCATCGTCAAACGCCAGGCGAGCGGCCACGTGGTTGGCGCCCATCATGAAGGCGATGAGCAGCAAGGTGGCAAAAGCGGTGCCTGTCAGTGAGGCCGATGGAGATGATGAAGGTGAAGACATGGCGCGATTGTCCACGCCGCTGGGGTCGGCAAGGTCGCTTGTGCGCCAGCTGCACCGTCAAGAACCCGACGGAGCCGACCTGTGACGTGGCGGCGGACCCGCACCCACGCAGGGCCAAGCACCTACAACTGCCCTTCGGTGAGCGTATCGAGCTGGAAGCGGCCGCTCAGGTCCCACAACCAGGTGTCGGTGTAGGTGACCGCCCGCGGTGGCGCGGGGTACGGTGCTGCGCTGCGCACCAAACGCTCGATCTCCGCCGTCACCTCTGGCGCATGGCTGGGCGCGCGCAACCAATGGGTGCGCGTGACTTGGCCGCGACGATCGATGTCCACCTGCAGCACCCCGATGGCGTACAACATCGACGGCAGCATGCCTTTGAAGATGCGCTCGCTGTTGCGGGTGTACAGGTGGCCGGCCACCAACCTCCGGTACTCGCGCGAGGCGGGTGAGTCGGGTGCGCGACCGATGGTGGACGACGAAAACGGCGAGGCGCAGCCCGCCATCAGGGTGGCGGCAGCACTGGCTGCCGCCACCCACAAAAAGTCACGTCTTGCAGTGGCGGTGGGTGTTTGGGTGGTTGACATGTCAAGTTCGTGGCCGGTTGGGCCGGGGCGTAAGCAGTCGGCTCTTCAATCCCCCGCCGGTTCAAGCGATTCTCACATGCGTGAGCGCAGGCTTGCCGCTCAGGCAACGCCCTGAATCCGATCAACCCACTGTAGATTTGACGTTGACGTTGGCGAGTTCCAGGCCGCGCTTGAAATCGACGATGTGTTTCTGCATCCACACTTCAGCCGCGGCGCCGTCTCCCTGGATAAGCGACTCCAGTATGGCTTTGTGAGCACCGACCAGCCGCTGGCCAGCCACTGGCACCTTGACCATGACGCGCTGAAAAGACGGGTAAAAAAGCCGGCTGATGGGTTCGCGCGCGAGGTTGAGGGCGCGGTTCGCACACATTTGTGCGATCAGGCCGTGGAACTCGATGTCCAGCCTCACCAGCGACTCGCCGCGTGACAGCGCTTCCTGGGTGGACTCGATGTTCCGGGTCAGTTTTTCAATCAGGTCGGGCTGGGGCTGCTGTGCGGCAAGCTTGGCCATCTGCGGCTCCAGAAGGTGCATGGCCTCCCAGAGTTCGTCAAAAGTGATTTCATGCAGCAGCAGGGCGCGCTCAAGTTGAGCACCGATTTCCTGGTGCGAAGGTTTGCTGATCAGCAACTTCCTGGCGTGTTCCCGCCGTATCAGGTTGGCCTCCTCCAGCACCCGGATAGCCTCCCTGACGGTGGACCGATTGACCCCAAACATCTCGCACAACTGCGACTCGGTGGGCACCTGCTCGCCCTCCTGTAATCGCCCGTCGAGGATCTGCTCGGTCATGGCTTCGGCGAGCGCCCGGTAGGCCGGAATTTTCTTGAGTTTTTCGAAGGTTGCTTTCATCTCTCAATGCCTGTGTTTGTAGCCTTCTCAGGCAAGAACTCAGCGCACAAACTGCCCCGTTCAGCGGGGTGGGCCAGCTGGCTTGAATGTCTGACCATCCTACATCGAAATTTCGACGAGCACATGTAAGCGCTTCCAGTTACGCGCAAATACACTGTGAGATTAGAGCTGTCTAGTATGGTTTTCATCATTGAAGTAAATGACCAACAATACAATGATTGTCAGACAGTCATACATTCAAGGCATGGGGCTTTGAAAAATGTGGCCTCAATGGAGACACCCAAAATGCAGAAAAATCTCAAATTCGCCCACCTGCTTGGCGTGGGCACGATCGTGCTTTCGATGGGAGCTGGCGCGCAGTCGCTGCGGCTGAGCGACGACGAAGTAAGAATCGGCGTCCTCACCGACATGTCGGGCATCTATTCCGATCTCTCGGGCCGTGGTTCGGTACTGGCGGCAGAACTGGCGATCGAGGATTTCAAGAAGACCACGAAGACCACTTTCCCGATCAAACTGGTCTTTGGCGACCACCAGAACAAGGCCGACGTGGCGTCCTCAAGGGCACGCCAGTGGTTTGACGCAGACGGCGTGGACATGATCGCGGACGTCCCATCCTCTGCCGCTGCGCTGGCCGTCCTCAACATCGCGAAAGAAAAAGGCAAGTTCGCGATTTTTTCTGGCGCTGCAAGCACCCGGATCACCAACGAAGAGTGCACGCCTTCCGGTCTGCACTGGGCCTACGACACCTACGCGCTGGCTGCGAGCACCGCACGCGCGGTCATGAAGCAGGGCGGCGACACCTGGTTTTTCGTGACCGCCGACTATGCGGGCGGCCACGCGCTGGAAAAAGATGCGGCGGACGTGGTGAAAGCATCCGGGGGCAAGGTCCTGGGCAGCATCAAGCACCCGTTTTCCGCGCCGGACTTTTCCTCTTACCTGCTGACGGCACAGGGATCGAAGGCCAAAGTCATCGCGCTGGCCAATGCCGGCAACGACACCACAAACGCCATCAAACAAGCCGTGGAGTTCGGTATCACCAAACAGCAGACTTTGGCGGCCACGCTGATGTTCATCACCGACGTGCATGGTCTGGGCTTGAGCAAGGCGCAGGACATGTACCTGACGGAAGCGTTCTATTGGGATTTTGACGAGAAGACACGGGCCTGGTCCAAGCGCTTCTTCGAACAGCACAAACGGATGCCGACCATGGTCCAGGCCTCGGTCTATTCATCGGTGCTTCATTACCTGAAAGGCGTCGGCGCCGCAGGTACTGACGAGATGATGCCTGTCCTCAAGAAAATGCGGGACATGCCTGTCGAGGACATGTTCTCCCGCAACGGCAAGCTGCGCGAAGACGGCCGCATGGTGCACGACATGTACCTGCTGCAAGTCAAAAAGCCGTCCGAGTCCAAGTACCCATGGGACTACTACCACGTCCGCCAAGTAACACCCGGCGACCAGGCTTTCATGCCGCTGGACAAGTCCACCTGCGCATCGCTGAAGAAATAAGCACGCCCCACCGAGGGCGGTCGATCAGCGCCTCAACCCTGGCTCGTGCCGCCTGACGGCACTGGTACGGGGTTGAGGCGACCCATGACGACCCTGCCGGTCGCGGCACCTCGTGCCTTTTGCGGATGCTTTGCAAACGAAACATGACAAGTACTTTTATCCAAGAACAAACCGGCAGCCAGGGCCCAGCCAAAGTGCAAGTGCCGCCACCGGCGACCAGCCCCCAAGGTGCGCGGCCCAAGCTGCGCAAAGCGGACGATACCGTGCCTCTGCCATGGGACAGCATCGGCCGGTATTTGTCAGGCCAGGGCATGCGCCTCGAATTGGAGCGCCCGCCGCGGCAGTTCGCCGGCGGGCTGGCGAACCTGAACTACCTGGTCGACATCGATGGCCGTGAATACGTCTTGCGCCGCCCTCCCCTGGGTGAGGTGCTGCCGGGCGCCAACGACATGGCACGCGAACACCGGGTGCTCCAGGCGCTCGCACCGCATTACCGCTACGCACCACGCGCCGTGCTTTACTGCGCCGATACCGCCGTGATGGGGGCGCATTTCCAGATCATGGAATACCGGGCCGGACGTGTCATCGGCGGCGCGCACATACCGCCCGACATCGTGGCCCCGGCAATCGGACAACAGCTGGCCAACTCGATGGTGGACCTGCTCGTGCAACTGCATGCGCTCGATCCAGTGGCGACGGGTCTGGGCGACCTGGGCAAGCCGGAGGGTTTCCTGGCACGCGCCGTGACTGGCTGGACCCGCCGTGCTGAACTCGCGTCTGAAAACCAGCCGCACCGGGCGATCCGCTTCATTTCTGCATGGCTGGAAAAACACAGGCCCCCCGAGCTGCCGCCCACCCTCCTGCACGCCGACTTCAAGCTGGACAACCTGATCCTGCATCCGCAGACCCTCGAACCGGTGGCCCTGCTCGACTGGGACATGTCGACGCGAGGCGATCCCTTGTTCGACTTGGCCACGCTGCTGAGCTACTGGACCGAGGCCGGCGATCCGCCAGCCATGCACGAACTGGGACAAATGCCGACCGCGGGTTACGGCTTCCCGACCCGCTTTGAGGTGGTGCAGGCGTACGCCCGCGCCACGGGCCGAGATGTCTCGAACTTGGCGTTCTACCGCGTGTTGTGCATCTTCAAGCTGAGCGTGGTGTTCATGCAGCTCCATGCCCGATACCGCAGCGGAGCCACCACAGACCCGCGCTACAGCCGCTTCGGCGAACTCTCACGCGGGTTGCTGGAATTTACCCACGACCTGGCACAAGGGCGCCATGCCTGATCCATCTCACCGAACATTCAAACAAACGACATGATCGATTTTTCATTGCCTCCAGAGCTGCTCGACCTGCAACAGCGAACCGCCACCTTTGTCCGCACGGTGGTGCTCCCCTACGAATCCGATCCAGGTCAGGACAGCCACGGACCCTCCGACGCACTGCGCCTGGAACTGGTTGGGCTCGCCCGCCAGGCCGGCCTGCTGTCGCCACATGTGGCTCCGAAATGGGGCGGGCTGGGCTTGTCGCACCTGGGCAGGGCCGTGGTGTTTGCGCAGGCTGGCCATTCGATGCTGGGGCCCCTCGCGCTGAACTGCGCTGCGCCGGACGAGGGCAATATGCACCTGCTGGAAGAGGTGGCTTCGGAAGAGCAAAAACAACGCTGGCTCAAGCCTCTGGCCAGCGGCGAGGTGCGTTCGTGCTTTTGCATGACCGAGCCCCATCCCGGGGCCGGCTCCGACCCCAGCCTGCTGGCGACGACGGCCGAGCCAGACGGCGACGACTACATCGTCAATGGCCGCAAATGGCTGATCACCGGAGCGAGTGGCGCGGCCTTTGCCATCGTGATGGCCAAGGCCACGGGCCCCGGCGGGGGACCGACCATGTTCCTGACCGACATGAGCGCACCCGGCATCCACATCGTCAGAAGCATCGACAGCATCGACTCCAGCTTCACCGGCGGACATGCCGAGGTCGAGTTCCGCGACTGCCGCATTCCGGTCAGCCACATCCTGGGTGAACTGGGGCAAGGGCTGCGGTATGCGCAGGTTCGACTGGCGCCGGCACGGTTGACGCATTGCATGCGCTGGCTGGGCGTGGCCCGCCGCGCCAACGAAATCGCCATCGACTACGCGAAACGCCGCCAGGCTTTCGGCAAGCCGCTTGCCGAACATGAAGGCATCGGCTTCATGCTCGCCGACAACGAGATCGACCTGCACGTGTGCCAACTCGCGATCTGGCACACCGCCTGGACGCTCGACCAGGGCAAACAGGGAAGACACGAATCCAGCGTGGCCAAGGTGTTTGTGTCCGAGGCCCTGTACCGCGTTGCGGACCGCTGCGTGCAAATCCTGGGTGGCTTGGGTGTGACCGGGGACACCATCGTCGAGCGGGCTTTCCGCGAGTTGCGGGCCTTCCGCATTTACGACGGCCCGTCAGAGGTGCACCGCTGGGCCATCAGCCGCCGCGTGACGCGCGAGGAGAAAGCGCTGTGAGCGGCTTCGATCTGACCGGGAAAGTCGCCATGGTCACGGGAGGAGGCCGCGGTATCGGGCGGGCGATTTCCGAAGCCCTCGCAACCCACGGCGCCACGGTGGTGGTCTGCGGCCGCAACACGGCGCCCATGCAGGAAACCGTCGATGCGATCACGCAAAGCGGCGGACGCGCCGCTCTCATGCCAGCCGATGTATCGGACGAGACGGACGCCGTTCGGCTGCGCGATCTGATGACCGCGCAATATGGCGGCCTGGACATTCTGGTCAACAACGCCGGGATCGACCCGCACTACGCCTCCATGGAAGAAACGGACCGGTCGGACTGGGACCGGATCATCGGAGTCAACCTCACCGGCGTCTTCAATTGCTGCCGCCACCTGGGTGCTCTGATGATCGCGCGCAAGGGCGGCTCCATCATCAACATCAGCTCCATCGCTGGACGTATCGGACTCAAGCGGCAGGTACCCTACGGCGCCTCGAAAGGCGGGGTCGAACAACTCACGAAATCGCTCGCGCACGACTGGGCCGAGCACGGCATCCGGGTGAATGCCATCGCTTATGGGTTCGTGGAAACCGACCTCACGGCGGGCATGGTCGCCCACCCACACATCGCGCCACGGCTTCTGGCGCGGATCCCCATGGGTCGCTTCGGCCGTGTCGACGAAGTCCACGGCGCGGCGGTGTTCCTC
The DNA here is from genome assembly GCF_041633695.1 of Hydrogenophaga sp. GTDB lineage: Bacteria > Pseudomonadota > Gammaproteobacteria > Burkholderiales > Burkholderiaceae_C > Hydrogenophaga. The sequence goes on along the minus strand of NZ_JBFJMY010000014.1, from coordinate 720 downwards.
GCGTCGTCGGCGTCGTCGTATGTCACGGGCCACAGCCTCCTGGTCGACGGCGGTTGGACTGCGGCCTGACATGGATAACACATCAAAATCCAACAAGCAACGCGCACTGGCCGGCATCCAGGTGCTGGACCTCACACGCTTGCTGCCCGGCGCCTTTTGCACCCAGATGCTGGCCGATTACGGCGCCGACGTGCTGAAGATAGAGCATCCCGTTGGGGGCGACTACAACCGCGCCTTCGAGCCGCTCTGCAAGGAGGAATCCGGTTCCTTCCTGCTGCTCAACCGGAACAAGCGAAGCCTTACTCTGGACCTCAAGACCGAAGAGGGCAAAGAAGTCTTCCGGCGCCTGGCCTCCACCGCCGATGTGATCGTCGAAGGCTTCCGCCCCGGTGTGATGGAACGCCTGGGACTGGACTACACATCGCTGCGCAAGGCCCATCCAGGCCTGGTTTATTGCGCCATCACCGGCTACGGCCAAGACGGACCCTATGCAAAGGTGGCGGGCCACGACCTGAACTACCTGGCGCTTGCAGGCGGTCTGCACCTGTTCGGCACACCCGCGACCGGGCCCATCGTGCCCGGCCTGTCGATTGCCGATGTGGGGGGCGGATCGCTCATGGCCGCGTTCGGAATACTGGCGGCGCTACAGGCTCGCCGAGCCGACGGCCAAGGGCAGTTCGTCGACATTTCGATGACCGACGGACTCGTGCCATGGCTGGC
>NZ_JBFJMY010000013.1:0-23244 GCF_041633695.1 Hydrogenophaga sp. | reverse complement strand
TGGCCAGCGGTCTTGCTGTGCAGTTGGCGAAAGCGCTTCAGTTCGTCCATTGACAAGTCGTAGCCGGTCAGGTGCAGCAGCGCGTAAATCAACATCGAGCCGTGACCGTTGGAGAGCACAAAGCGGTCGCGATCGGCCCACTGCGGGTTGGCCGGGTTGTGGCGCAGGTGGCGGTTCCACAACACCTCGGCAATATCGGCCATGCCCATGGGGGCGCCGGGATGGCCCGACTTGGCTTTTTCGACGGCGTCGACAGCCAGCATACGAATGGCATTCGCCATTTGGCGAGCAAGTTCAGGGGAAGGGGTATTCATACGGAATCCTGCAAATTGGAAATGGGAGCGGCGACCAACCTCGATCCCAGCGTGGGGATGCCCCCCAGGACGCGGTGGATCTGGCTTCGCCGGTCCGCCAGCGCTGCTTTCCCAGTGGGTGTCACGGCATCAGCCGACGCGGGAGGCGTTTTTCTTCCGCTCCAGCATCCGCCACACAAAGGGTGTGAAGATCAACTGCATAGCCAATTCCATCTTGCCGCCGGGCACAGCAATGGTGTTGGCGCGGCTCATGAAGCTGTCACCAATCATGTTGAGCAGGTAGGGGAAATCGATGCCCTTGGGATTGGCGAAACGGATCACCACCATGCTCTCGTCGGCGCTGGGAATGTCGCGCGAGATGAAGGGGTTGCTGGTGTCCACCATAGGCACACGCTGGAAGTTGACGTGGGTGTGGGCGAACTGCGGGCAGATGTAGTTCACGTAGTCCGGCATGCGACGCAGAATGGTGTCGGTCACCGCTTCGGTGCTGTAGCCACGCTGGTGCTTGTCGCGCCAGAGCTTCTGGATCCACTCCAGATTGATGACAGGCACCACACCCACCAAAAGATCGGGATGCTGGGCGATGTTGTGCTCGGGCGTGACGACCGCGCCGTGCAGGCCTTCGTAGAACAGCATGTCGGTGCCAGCGGGAAGATCTTCCCACGGCGTGAAAGTCCCGGGCTCTTGCTGGTAGGGCGCGGCCTCCACGTCGTTGTGCAGGTATTTTCTTGATCGGCCCTGCCCCGACTCCGCATATGTGCCGAACAGCGACTCCAGGTCGCCGAACAAGTTGTTGTCCGGACCGAAATGGCTGAAGTTCATGTTGCCGGTTTTTTCGGCTTCGGCTTGTCGCTGCTTCATCTCGCGGCGGTCATATCGGTGAAAGCTGTCACCTTCGATGATCGCCGCCGTGACGTTCTCGCGCCGAAAAATATTGGCGAAGGTGCGCGTCACGGTCGAGGTACCGGCACCGCTGGAGCCTGTGATGGCGATGATGGGATGGCGTTCTGACATGAGCTGTCTCCTAGGCAAAAGTGAATTCCAGATGGGGCCCTTTGCGGGCGCTGGCGCAGGCTGGCTGGGGTGCATGGCGCCTCAGACCGTCCCGGGCAATCAGTCCCGAAACAGGCTGCGCTTGGCAAATAGCGGGTTGTCCAGTTCCTTCATCGCGGGCTCTGCGTGGTAGCGCTCGATGCGCTCGACCTCGTTGCGCGAACCGAACACCAGACCGATGCGCTGGTGCAGACCATCGGGCGCTACGCCCAACACCGGCTGGCGTCCGGTACTGGCGCGCCCCCCCGCTTGCTCCATGAGAAACCCAATGGGATTGGCTTCGTAGAGCAGACGCAGGCGACCGGGTTTACTCGGATCCTTGGTGTCGCGCGGGTACAGGAAAACGCCACCCCGCATCAGGATGCGGTGCGCTTCGGCCACCATGCTGGCAATCCAGCGCATGTTGAAATCTTTGCCGCGTGGACCGGGTTTGCCGGCGAGGCACTCGTCCACATAGCGCTTGACGGGTGCCTCCCAGAAGCGGCTGTTGGACGCGTTGATGGCGAATTCGGCGGAGTCGGGTGCCACCTGGATGTCGGGATGGGTGAGCATGAATTCACCCAGATTGGGATCCAGCGTGAAGCCCACCACGCCATTGCCTACCGACAGCACCAACATGGTGGTGGGACCATACAGCGCATAGCCCGCTGCAGCCTGCTGGGTGCCCGGCTGGAAGAAATCCGACCCAACCACGTCGCGCCCGCTGTCAATCACATCCTGTGGCGCACGCAAGATGGAGAAGATGCTGCCCACCGATACATTCACATCGATGTTGGATGAGCCATCCAGCGGATCGAACACCAACAGGTATTTCCCGCGCGGCTGCTGGGCCGGAATCTGGTACGGCGCTTCCATTTCTTCCGACGCCATGCCGGCCAGGTGACCACCCCACTCGGTCAGACGGGTGAAGTACTGGTTGCTGATGACATCGAGCTTCTTCTGCGTCTCGCCCTGCACGTTGATGGAGCCACCCGCCTCGGCGTCGTGGTTGCCCATCGCGCCACCGAGTTCGCCAAAGGCGACCGCCCGGGCAATCGCCTTGCAGGCCAGTGCCACGTCCAACACCAGTGCGTTGAAATCACCGCTGGCACTGGGATAGCGCCGCCGTTCCTCGATGAGGTATTGGGTGAGCGTGGAACGTTGGGAGAAGGGCATGGGGAGGTCTCTTGGTTTCTGAAATATCGGAAATCGGGTTCAGGCAGCGTGCGCGGCGCGGCGCAGGGTGTTCATGACACCGCGGTAGCCCGCATCGGCATCGGGTGCGCCAAACACAGCGCTGCCCGCCACGCAGGTGTCGGCACCAGCGGCCACGATGCGACGGATGTTGTCGATCTTCACGCCGCCGTCCACCTCCAGCCAGATAGGCTGGCCACCGGCCGCCGTATGCGCGTCTATCAGGCGGCGTGTAGCCTCCAGCTTGGGTAAGGTTGCCTCGATGAACTGTTGCCCCCCAAATCCGGGGTTCACGCTCATGAGCAATACGATGTCCAGCCGCGCCATCACGTGATCCAGGCAGGCCAGCGGAGTGGCCGGATTCAGCACCAGGCCAGCTTTGCAGCCGTGATCGCGAATGAGCTGCAGCGTGCGATCCACATGACGGCTGGCTTCGGGATGGAAGGTGATGATGTTGGCGCCCGCTTTGGCAAACAGCGGAATCAGTGCATCCACCGGTTCCACCATCAGGTGCACATCGATGCCGATCTTGACGTGCGGTCGTATAGCCTCGCACACCAGTGGACCTATGGTGAGGTTGGGCACGTAATGGTTGTCCATCACGTCAAAATGCACCAAGTCGGCACCTGCCGCTTCGATGGCACGCACCTCTTCGCCCAGACGGGAAAAATCGGCCGACAGAATGGAAGGGGCAATGCGTATGCTGGAACTCATGTGTTGATCTTGTGTTGAGGTGAGCGGGTCGATGCGGGTCAGTTGCGCAACGAAGTGCGATGCGACCACTCGCCATGCCAAGCACGCAGATGCGCCACCGTGGTGCCGAGCAGGTCGGGCACAACCCGCAAGGCATGGCGAAAATCGTGGTGGGCGGTGAAACGGTTGGGCGTGATGACGGTGGCCAGGCCTGCGCTGGTAGCGGCGTTCAGGCCGTTGGCCGAATCCTCAAAGGCCAGACCGTCAGCGGCAGACAAGCCCATGCGGCTCAAGGTCTGCAGATACACCTGCGGATGGGGTTTCTTGTTTGGTGCGGTCGAAGCGTCTTCGATCACGGTGAAATAGTGCCGCCAGTCCAGACCGATGGCCGTGCGCAGCAGCGCTGTGATGTTGATGGGCGATGTGGTGGTGGCGATCGCCAGCTGCAACCCCTGCTGGCTCGCCGATTCGATCAGACGCAGCACACCCGGCCGCAGGAGGACTTGACCGTCTCGCACCATGCCTTCGTATTCGGCGGTCTTCAACTCATGCAGCCGAGCAATGGTGTCTTGCACACCTGCGCCACCCACATCTCGAATGTCGCAGGTGGTGTTCCAGTAGTGCTGCATCCGTTCCTTGCCACCCGAGATGGACAGCAGTTCGGTGTACAGCGCTTCGTCCCACACCCAGTCCAGTCCCACGGCCTTGAATGCGTGGTTGAACGCTGCGCGGTGCGCGCCCTCGGTATCGGCCAAGGTGCCGTCCACATCAAAAATCAGGGCTTGCAACATGGTTCTTACTCCGCTGCGCCGCTGGCACCGAGGAACAGGCGACTGCCGAGGATGTCGGCCGCGTCGAGGGCCGTGAGATCTTGCGCGGTTAGCACACGGTTGCGGTCCGCAAACAGGCGGCTGGCTTGGCGCAGGCGAGCACGGTCCAGCGCGTTGCGCACGCTGCGCGCATTGGCAAAGTGCGGCCGCTGCAGACGCAGGCTGAGGTAGCGTTCGAAGGCCTCTTCGGCACCAGGGCCGAATTGGTAGTTTTGCGCGGCCAGCATCTTGTGCGAAATCTGCATCAGCTCGCCCGGCGCGTAGTCGGGAAACGCCAGGTGGTGGGCGATGCGGGAGCTCATGCCGGGATTGCTTTGAAAAAACGTGTCCATGCGATCGGCGTAACCGGCCAGGATCACCACCAAATCGTCGCGCTGGTTCTCCATCACCTGCAGCAAGATCTCGATCGCCTCCTGCCCATAGTCGCGCTCGTTCTCTGGACGGTAGAGGTAGTAGGCCTCGTCGATGAACAGCACGCCGCCCATGGCCTTCTTCAGCACCTCGCGGGTTTTGGGCGCTGTGTGGCCTATGTACTGCCCCACCAAATCGTCGCGCGTGACCGCCACCAAGTGGCCTTTGCGCACATAGCCCAGGCGGTGGAGGATCTCGGCCATGCGCATCGCCACCGTGGTCTTGCCGGTGCCCGGGTTGCCGGTGAAGCACATGTGCAGGCTCGGCGACTCAGAAGCCAGGCCCAGGTTCGTGCGCAGCTTGTCGATCACCAACAGTGCGGCGATATCGCGGATACGCGATTTCACGGGCACCAGGCCTACCAGCTCGTCGTCCAGCTCTTGCAACACCGACTCGACCTGTGAACTCGCCAGCACTTCCGCCACTGTGCGGGCCACCGACGTGGCCTGTGCTGTGTCGGCCCTGTCCTGGAGCGGTTCCACCAGCGCGGCAGGCGCGGCAACACCGGGGATCGTGTACATCGGAGCGTTCATGGAGCGGTTGGGTTGTGGGTCGGTGGTAGAACTTTGTCCGCCGCGGATCAATAGCGATCGCCTTCTGGCCGATCAGCGCCATAACCTCGCGTGGTGTAACGCATGCTTCGGCCATTGACTTCCTGGCGTTCCAGCGCAAAGCCCGGTTCGGTCTTCGGACGGTTGACGAGAAAAGACATGGCCACCGATTCGATGCCCCGTGTCGAGTCAAATGCCATCAGGCGGATGTAGTGGTTGGGAAAGGCCTTGCGGCAGCCCTGCAACTCCTGCAACACACCCGCTGCATCTTTCAGGTCGAACATAGGCATGCCGTACATGTCCCAATAGGTGTTGCGCGGGTGCGGATCGTCGGTGTACTCGACGCTCCAGGCGTAGCCTTTGCCCAGGCCGTAGTCGATCTGCTGGGTGATCTCTGCGTCGGTGAGGTCGGGCAGAAAACTGAACTGGCCTTGCGTCAGGCGGCCGGTGGGGTTGCTCATCATGGTGGGGTTCTCCTATAGGCTGAATGGATGCGCGGCGGATCAGGCGGATGTGCCAGGGGTGGCCACGTAGTCGCTGCTGTCGGTTGAGGCGTAGTTGAAGCTGATGTCACCCCAGGTATCGAGCGCGGCTTTCAGCGGACCGCAGGTCTGGGCGGCCTTCTTCAAAATTTCGGGGCCTTCGACTGCGATGTTTTTGCCTTCGTTGCGCGCCTTGACCATGCTTTCCAGCGCCACACGGTTGGCCACGGCACCGGCCTGTATGCCCTGCGGGTGACCGATGGTGCCGCCACCAAACTGCAGAATCACGTCGTCGCCAAACAGATCCAACAGCTGGTGCATTTGCCCGGCGTGGATACCGCCCGATGCAACAGGCATCACCTTCTTGGTGTCGGCCCAGTCCTGGTCAAAATAGATGCCACGCGGCAAATCGGTCTTGGTGTAGCTGTCGCGGCACACGTTGTAATAGCCCTGCACGGTGAGCGGATCGCCTTCGAGCTTGCCCACTGCGGTGCCGGTGTGCAGGTGGTCCACACCAGCCAGGCGCAGCCATTTGGCGATGACGCGGAAACTCACCCCGTGGTTTTTCTGCCGCGTGTAGGTGCCGTGTCCGGCGCGGTGCATGTGGACGATCATGTCGTTCTTGCGCGCCCAGTTGGCCATGCTCTGGATCGCCGACCAGCCAATCACCAGATCGAGCATGATGACCACGCTGCCCAGTTCCTTGGCAAACTCGGCGCGCTCGTAGATGTCCTCCATCGTGGCGCCAGTCACGTTGAGGTAGCTGCCCTTGATCTCGCCGGTAACCGCCTGCGCTTTGTTCACGCCATCCATCACGTACAGAAACCGATCGCGCCAGTGCATGAAGGGCTGGCTGTTGATGTTCTCGTCGTCCTTCATGAAATCCAGGCCACCCTTGAGGCCTTCGTAGATCACCCGACCGTAGTTGCGGCCCGACAAGCCCAATTTGGGTTTGGTGGTCGCGCCCAGCAGCGGGCGGCCAAATTTGTCCAGCCGTTCGCGCTCGACCACCAACCCGGTAGGTGGGCCTTTGAAGGTCTTGATATAGGCCACGGGCAGGCGGATGTCTTCCAGTCGAGCAGCCTTGAGCGGCTTGAATGAAAAGACGTTGCCGATCAGGCTGGCCGTCATGTTCGAGATGGAGCCCTCTTCGAACAAGATCAGGTCGTAGGCCACGTAGGCGAAGTACTGGCCCGGGTTGTTAGGCACCGGAATCACCTTGTAGGCCTTGGCGCGGTAGCTGTCGCAGGCGGTGAGCCGGTCGGTCCACACCACGGTCCAAGTGGCTGTAGAAGATTCGCCGGCCACTGCAGCGGCGGCCTCTTCCGGATCGACGCCCTCTTGCGGCGTGATGCGGAACAGGCAAATCGTGTCGGTGGCGGTGGGTTCGTAGTCGGGCATCCAGTAGCCCATCTGTTTGTATTTCAAAACGCCAGCGCTGTAGCGGGTCTTGGCATCGGTGATCTGGCCGGGTTCAACAGGGGTGCTCATCGGGGTTCCTCGGTAAAAACAGGGTTGGCTGCGATGGCTTGAACTGTAAAAACCCGATGAGATAAAGTAAATTCACGATTATTTTCATTTCGATTAAGGTATTGCTTAATGAAAAATGCCACCTTCCGCCAGCTACGCGTCTTCAGCGAGGTCGCCCGGCATCTGAGCTTCTCCAAAGCTGCACAAGCGCTGCACCTGACGCCACCGGCCATCACCATGCAGGTCAAGGAGCTGGAAGGCCATGTGGGCATGCCCTTGTTTGAACGCAGCGGCCGCCAGGTGGCGCTCACCACCGTGGGCGAATACATGCTGGTTCATGCCCGCAAGATGCTGGCGACGCTGAAGGACGCCGAAGACACGGCCGCGCGGCTACAAAGGCTTGAGGTGGGCACCCTGACCATCGGCATGGTGAGCACGGCCAAATATTTCTTGCCACACCTGCTGGCTGAATTTCGGCGCGAGCATGAAGGTATAGAAATCAAGCTGACGGTGGGCAACCGCGAACAGCTGGTGCAGATGCTGCATGCCAACGAGGTAGACATCGCCATCATGGGCCGCCCACCCAAAGAATTGGCTACGCGCGCAGAGCCGTTTGCGGCCCATCCGCATGTGTTTGTGGCCCCGGTGGGTCACCCGTTGGCGCAGATCGGACATGTACCCATTCAAGCGCTACGCGATCAGAGTTTCATCGTGCGGGAACAAGGATCGGGCACCCGCGCCGCGCTGGAAAAATTTCTACAAGCGGCGCAAATCGAGCTGCGCATCACCATGGAAATGGCGAGCAACGAGACCATTAAACAAGCGGTGATGGCGGGTATGGGCCTGAGCTTTTTGTCGCTGCACACCTTGGGCCTGGAACTGGATCACCAATTGATCGCCTTGCCCGAAGTGGAAGGTGCGCCCATCGTGCGGGCATGGAACGTGGTGCACACCCTGTCCAAGCTGCTGTCGCCGGCAGCCGAAGCCTTTCGGTACTTTGTGCTGGAGCGTGGCGAAGGCTATCTGGTCGAGCATTTCGGACGGCACGTCCGGCTATATGTGTCCAACCCGGGCTCCGAACGCCCCACCTGAACCCGACCAGCGACCTGACCGCGCTGTTGGTGCAACCGCGTGGTAGCAACAATGCATGAGCATCATGCGGTGGACGGCTACCTGTTCGAATCACTGCAGGCGCTCAGAGACATGACCGCCGACTGGCTGCACCGATACAACCACCGCAGACCGCATGAGTCACTGAGCCGGATTCCGCCAGTCGAGAACCGTGTGAAGCAGTTCCCCAGCCTCTACTTCCAACTGGCTCAGGAAATCGAGGTGGCTTCACTGGCAGCAAATGCCCTCGCCTCTCTTTGCCGGGTAAACCGTTGACTTTCCAAAGAAAAAGGCCGCAAGGAATATGTTCCTAGCGGCCTTTGTCACAGGGTATGGTGGAGCTGGGGGGATTTGAACCCCCGTCCGCAAGCCTTCTTCGCGCAGTTCTACATGTGTAGCCATCTGATTTGAATCTCACTCTTCGCATCGCGCAGCGGCACGCTATGCAAATCGCCAGCAACCTATTGTCTTGTCGTGCGCTAAGTTACCCAACGCCCGACCAGCCTATTGAATTATCTTTGCAGCCTGGACTCGCACGGCTTGCACCGTTTGAACCCTTGCCCAGCCCATAGGCATGCTGTTGCAAAGCTCACCGGCAATTAAGCGGCGAGTGCGAAACGTTCGTCGTTTGCAGTTAGTTTTTTTCTGCGGATTTACGAGGTGACAGAACCTCGACATGCCCTGCAGCGCGTCCGAACCCACGTCGAAACCAGTGCAGCCCCTGAACCGAGTAGTTTAAGGCATATCCAGCAATTGCAAGACCTGCAAAGGCGATGTCACCACCGCATGTGCTCCCCAACTTGAGACGTCGGCGCTCGGACCCAAATATCCATACCTTGCCGCCACGGTCCGCACGCCCGCAGCATGCCCGGCAACGATGTCTCGCTCGTCGTCGCCAACGTAGATACATTGTTCTGCAGTCAACCCGATCTGGCGTACCGCCTCTTGCACGGGCGCGGGATGCGGTTTGGCGTGTGGTGTGCTGTCTCCGCTCACAATGGTCGAAGCGGTCTCGAACAAGCGTATGGACTGGGTAAGTGGCTCGGTAAAGCGCCGGGCTTTGTTGGTCACCACGCCCCAGCGCATACCACCGTCCACCAAACGGCTCAGCAACTCCGCCACACCGGCAAAAGGCAGCGTGCGCTCGGTCATGCAAGCCATGTAGTTCGCCAAGAACTCCGCTTTCAGCGCTTCGTAGTCCACATGGTCCGGCCCCAAGTCGAACGCAGCCCGTAACATGCCGCGCGCACCAGAACCCGCCAAATGCCGGTACCGATCCAGAGGCAACGAAGGCAAGCCCCGAGACGCCCGCATGGTATCGGCAGCGGCGGCCAAATCGGGCGCGCTGTCGATCAAGGTGCCGTCCAGGTCGAACAGCACGGCTCGAACCCCTGCAAAAACCGCCATGGTCAAGGCTTTCGCGTGGCGAACAGGTAGTTCACAGAGGTGTCTTGGCTCAGCCAGTACCGGCTGGTCAGTGGGTTGTATTCCAAGCCCCGGGTCTGATCCAGCTGCAACTCGGCTTCACGGCAATAGGCCGCCAATTCACTTGGGCGGATCATCTTGGCGTATTCGTGCGTACCTTTTGGCAGCATTTGAAGCAGGTACTCGGCACCGATGACCGCAAACAGAAAGGATTTGGTATTGCGGTTGATGGTGGAAAAAAATACCCAGCCGCCTGGCTTGGCCATGCGCGCACAGGCCCGCACCACCGAAGCCGGGTCCGGGACATGTTCCAGCATTTCCATACAGGTCACCACATCGAACGCTGCGGGCTGCTCTTGCGCCAACGCCTCCGCACTGACTTCGCGGTAGCTGACGTTTTCCGTACCCGCCTCCAGCGCATGGAGCTGGGCTACCTTCAGGGCTTTCACCGACAGATCAATGCCGGTTACCGTGGCCCCTTTGCGAGCCATGGAGTCGGCAAGAATGCCGCCACCGCAGCCCACATCCAGCACATTTTTTCCAGCCAGACCACACAGACTGTCGATCCAGTCCAGACGCAGTGGGTTGATTTGATGGAGCGGGCGGAATTCGCTTTCGGGATCCCACCAACGGTGCGCCAAGTCAGAGAATTTGGCCAATTCCGCAGGGTCTGCATTCACATGAGCATTCATACCGCCATTATCCTCAGCCCATAAAAAAACCGCGCCGAAGCGCGGTTTTTTTGCAAGCAATTTGAAATTACTTGGCGCGGGTGCCGACCACTTCGACTTCCACGCGGCGGTTTTTGGCGCGACCTTCGCGGGTGGCGTTGTCTGCCACGGGCTGGGTCAGGCCTTTGCCTTCGGTGTAAACGCGGTTGCTTTCAATGCCCTTGCTCACCAGGTAGGCCTTGACGGCTTCGGCGCGGCGGTTGGACAAAGCCTGGTTGTAGGCGGAGCCACCGGTGGAGTCGGTGTGACCCACGGCGATCACGACTTCCAGGTTGATACCGGAAACCTTGCCAGCCAGATCGTCCAGCTTGGCTTTGCCTTCGGGCTTGAGCACGGCCTTGTCGAAGTCAAAGAAGGCGTCGGCTGCGTAAGTGACCTTGGCGGCAACAGGTGCTGGAGCAGGTGCCGGGGCAGGTGCTGGAGCAGGGGTAGCCACAGGTGCTGGTGCAGGAGCAGCCACAGGTGCTGGTGCAGGAGCAGCAGCGACGATGGCGCCGTCACAACCTTGTGCAGCGGTAGCGGGCGTCCAGGACGCGTCACGCCAGCACAGTTCGTTGGTGCCGTTTTTCCAGACCAGCTCGGACGTACCGTTGCGCCAGTTGTCGATTGTCTGAGCACCGGCGGCAGTTGCCATGGCGGCAGTTGCAACCAACAGAGCCACTTTATTCAGTTTTTTCATGGTTTTCCTCTTAATAAGCCGCAGCCAGGCTGCGAAAGAACAAGGACGCTCGAAGTGACCACCACTCAAAACGCTGAAATCGATTGTGCCACAAGGACGCTAGACGAATAGCCACCTGCCTGGGCAGCGTCACACACGCTTTCGACTATCCCCCTATTCCGTTGTAGGCTCGCAACAAGCGCTATCTCAAGGCCAAGCGCGTATGCCATCTAAAATAAGCAGTTGCCTTCAGGCCCCTGCACGCACGTACATCCCGATCCATGACACAGTTCGCCAAAGAAACCCTGCCCATCAGCCTAGAAGAGGAGATGCGCCGCAGCTACCTTGATTACGCCATGAGCGTGATCGTGGGCCGGGCTTTGCCCGACGCGCGTGACGGGCTTAAGCCGGTGCACCGCCGGGTGTTGTTCGCGATGCACGAATTGAACAACGATTGGAACCGGGCCTACAAGAAGTCGGCCCGTATCGTGGGTGACGTCATCGGCAAGTACCACCCGCACGGCGACAGTGCGGTGTACGACACCATCGTGCGCATGGCGCAGGATTTTTCGCTGCGCCACATGCTGGTGGACGGCCAGGGCAACTTCGGTTCTGTGGACGGCGACAACGCAGCCGCCATGCGGTACACCGAAATCCGGATGTCGAAGATCGCCCACGAAATGCTGGCCGACATCGACAAGGAGACGGTTGATTTCGGCCCCAACTACGACGGCTCGGAGAAAGAGCCCTTGGTTCTGCCTTCGCGACTCCCGAACCTGCTGGTCAACGGTTCGGGCGGCATTGCGGTGGGCATGGCCACCAACATCCCGCCGCACAACCTCAACGAGGTGGTGGACGCGTGCCTGCATTTGCTCAAGAACCCGCAAGCGTCCATCGACGAGCTGATGGAGATCATCCCGGCGCCCGATTTCCCCACCGCCGGCATCATCTATGGCGTCAATGGCGTGAAGGACGGTTATCGCACGGGCCGCGGTCGCGTGGTGATGCGGGCCAAGTGCCACTTTGAAGACATCGACAAAGGGCAACGCCAGTCCATCATCGTGGACGAGCTGCCCTACCAGGTGAACAAGAAGACGTTGCAAGAGCGCATCGCCGAGCTGGTGCACGAGAAAAAGATCGAAGGCATCAGCCACATCCAGGACGAGTCGGACAAATCCGGCATGCGCCTGGTGATCGAGCTCAAGCGCGGCGAAGTGCCCGAGGTGGTGCTGAACAATCTGTACAAGCAGACGCAGTTGCAGGACACCTTCGGCATCAACATGGTGGCCTTGATCGACGGCCAGCCCAAGTTGTGCAATCTGAAAGATCTGATCCAGGTGTTCCTGGAGCACCGCCGCGAGGTGGTGACGCGGCGCACCGTGTTCAACCTGCGCAAGGCACGCGAGCGCGGCCATGTGCTGGAAGGCTTGGCGGTGGCGCTGGCCAACATCGACGATTTCATCCGCATCATCCGCGAATCCCCCACGCCACCGGTGGCTAAGGCCGAGCTGATGGCACGCCCTTGGGACAGCGCACTGGTGCGCGAGATGCTGACGCGTGCCAAGGCCGACGGCGGTGTGATCAATGCAGACGACTACCGCCCCGACGGGCTGGAGAAAGCATTCGGCATGGGCGACGATGGGCTGTATCGCCTGTCGGAAACGCAAGCGCAGGAAATTCTGCAAATGCGCCTGCAACGCCTGACCGGTCTGGAGCAAGACAAGATCGTGGCCGAGTACAAAGAGGTCATGGGCGAGATCGACGACCTGCTCGACATCCTGGCCCGCCCGGAACGCGTCTCGACCATCATCAGCGACGAGCTCACCGCAGTGAAGCTGGAGTTCGGCCAGACCAAGCTGGGCGCACGGCGCAGCGAGATCGAACACAACGCGCAAGACCTGGCAACCGAAGACCTGATCACGCCCACCAACATGGTGGTGACGCTCAGCCACAGCGGCTACATCAAGAGCCAGCCCCTGTCGGAATACCGCGCTCAAAAGCGGGGCGGACGCGGCAAGCAAGCCACAGCCACCAAAGAAGACGACTGGATCGACCAGCTCTTCATTGCCAACACACACGACTACATCCTGTGCTTCTCCAACCGGGGTCGGCTCTATTGGCTCAAGGTCTGGGAAGTGCCTGCGGGTTCGCGCGGCTCGCGCGGTCGCCCCATCGTCAACATGTTCCCGCTGGCCGAAGGCGAAAAAATCAATGTGGTGCTGCCGCTCACGGGCGAGGCGCGCACGTTCCCCGAAGACCGCTATGTGTTCATGACCACCTCCATGGGTACGGTCAAGAAGACGCCCTTGGTCGAATTCAGCAACCCGCGCAAGGGCGGCATCATCGCCGTGGGGCTGGACGACGGCGACTTCCTGATCGGCGCTGCGCTCACCGATGGCCAGCACGATGTGATGCTGTTCTCGGACGGTGGCAAGGCCGTGCGCTTTGACGAAAACGATGTGCGTCCCATGGGCCGCAACGCGCGCGGTGTGCGCGGCATGATGATCGAAGACGGTCAGAGCGTGATCGCGATGCTGGTGGCGGAGCAAGATGGCGCTGAAGTGGCCGCCGACGAAATGGCCCGCACCAGTGTGCTGACCGCCACCATCAACGGTTACGGCAAACGCACGCCGATCGGCGAATACACCCGCCATGGCAGAGGCACCAAAGGGATGATCGCCATCCAACAAACCGAGCGCAATGGCAAAGTGGTTGCCGCCACGCTGGTTCACAGCGACGATGAAATCATGCTGATCACCGACACCGGGGTGCTGGTGCGGACCCGGGTCTCCGAAATTCGGGAAATGGGCCGCGCCACGCAAGGCGTGACCTTGATCGCACTGGACGAGGGTTCCGAGTTGTCCGGCTTGCAGCGCATTGTCGAAAACGACGCCAACGCCCTGGTCGATGCGCTGGAGACGCCAGACAGCGGCGATGCCACGCAAGCCGGCGACGACAGTGAGGAAGAAACGCCCACGCCTTGAAACAGGTCGGACCGCAAGCGCCCTGCCCGGGCGCTCAACCGGTCGGACCACCACCCCTCTTGGCCGGGCCGGTTGGCGCCGGCTCGGGTAGACATCTACTGACACGCCTATGAATCGCCCCTACAACTTTTCCGCCGGACCCGCTGCCATGCCAGCCGAGGTTTTGGCACAGGCGGCCAGCGAGATGCTGGACTGGCATGGTTGCGGCATGGGCGTGATGGAGATGAGCCACCGGGGCAAAGAATTCATCGCGATCTATGAACAGGCCGAAGCCGATTTGCGCGAACTGCTGGCTGTTCCAGCGCACTTCCGCATTCTGTTCATGCAAGGCGGCGGCCTGGCAGAAAACGCCATTGTTCCGCTCAACCTCTCGCGCGGAAAAGCCGTGGACTTTGTGGTCACCGGCAGCTGGAGCCAAAAGTCCTTCAAAGAGGCCGGCAAATATTGCCAGGCCTCTGTGGTGGCCAGCAACGAGGCCGACCACCACACACAGTTGCCCGATCCCGCTGGCTGGCAACTCAACGAGCAGGCCTCGTATGTGCACCTGTGCAGCAACGAAACCATCCACGGGGTGGAGTTCCAGGAGCTGCCCGACCTGAAAGCGCTGGGCAGCCAGGCGCCACTGGTGATCGATTTTTCATCGCACGTCGCCTCGCGTGCGGTGGACTGGTCGCGCGTGGGCTTGGCCTTTGGTGGTGCACAGAAAAACCTGGGGCCTGCGGGGCTGACTTTGGTGGTGGTGCGCGAAGACCTGCTGGGCCATGCCCTGCCGATTTGCCCCAGCGCGTTCGACTACAAGACCGTGGCCGACAACGGCTCCATGTACAACACGCCGCCGACCTATGCGATCTACATGGCCGGGCTCACGTTTCAGTGGCTCAAGCAACAGGGTGGTGTGCCCGCCATGGAGCAACGCAACCTCGCCAAGGCCTCGCTGCTGTACGACTTCATCGACCAATCGTCGTTGTATGAAAACCGGGTGGCCAAGAACTGCCGCTCGCGCATGAACGTGCCGTTTTTTCTGCGGGACGAATCGCGCAACGCCGACTTTCTGGCCGGCGCCCAGACCCGGGGCCTGCTGCAGCTCAAGGGCCACAAATCGGTGGGCGGTATGCGCGCCAGCATCTACAACGCCCTGCCGCTGGAAGGCGTGCAGGCCCTCGTGGCGTATTTGCGCGAGTTTGAACAAACCCAGGCCTGAGTCCGAACCCATGAGCCAACCCCAACAGTCCGACAGCCTGGCCGCCTTGCGCGTGCAAATCGACGCGCTGGACCAACAGCTTTTGTCGATGGTGAACCAGCGCGCCCGCCTGGCCGAACAAGTGGGCGACATCAAGCGGCAAGAGGGTTCGCCTTTTTTCCGCCCCGACCGGGTCGCCCAGGTGATCGAAAAAATCCAGCGCGCCAACCCAGGGCCGCTGCTGAACCAGCACGTGGCCTCGATCTGGCGCGAACTCATGTCGGCCTGCCTGGCGCTGGAAGCCCCGCAACGGGTGGCCGTTCTGGGCCCCGAAGGCACCTTCTGCGAACAAGCCGCCATCGACTTTTTTGGCGGTGCGGCCAACCTGATTTATTGCGCCAACTTCGACGAAGTCTTTCACGCCACCGCCGCCGGCACCGCCCAATATGGTGTGGTCGGCATGGAAAATTCCACCGAAGGTGTGGTCGCACGCTCGCTCGACTTGTTCCTGCGTTCACCCGTGCACGTGGTCGGCGAGGTGAGCTTGCTGATCCGCCACAACCTGTTGCGCCAAGTCAATTCGCTGGAAGGGGTCGAGGTCGTGCTGGCCCACCCCCAGGCCTTGGCCCAATGCCAGGGCTGGCTCTCGCAGCACCTGCCGCACGCAGAACGCCGTGCCGTGTCCAGCAACGCCGAGGGCGCGCGCCTGGCGGCCACCAACCCGGCCTGGGCTGGCTTGGCCAGCGAACGCGCAGCGGCCCAGTTTGGGCTGCACATCGTGGCCCATGCGATCCAGGACGAGGCCTACAACCGCACGCGCTTCGCCGTCATTGCCCTGCCCCAGACGCTGGCCATGCCCCCCGCTTCCGGCCGGGACTGCACCAGCCTCGTGGTGTCGGTGCCGAACCGCCCAGGTGCTGTGCACGACCTGCTGGTGCCGCTGAAGAACAACGGTGTTTCCATGACGCGCTTCGAGTCGCGCCCCGCCAAGTCCGGCCAGTGGGAGTACTACTTCTACATCGATATCGCGGGCCACCCGTCGCAGCCCAACGTGCAGGCCGCGCTGAACGAGCTGCAAGGCCTGTGCGCTTTCTACAAGGTGCTGGGTGCCTACCCGGTGACTGAATGATGTTTGAACAACTCGGACTGGTAGGCTGCGGCCTGATGGGGGGTTCGTTTGCGCTGGCGCTCAAGCGGGCCGGTCTGGTCAAGCGCGTGGTCGGTTACAGCAAATCGCCATCCACCACCGAACGCGCACGCCAGATGGGCGTGATCGATGTGGAAGCGCCTTCTGCCCTGCTGGCCGTGTCGGGCGCCGACATCGTTTTGCTGGCCGTTCCGGTGTCGGCCACGGAGGCCACCTTCAAGGCCATCCGGCACCTGGTGCGGGGCAATACCTTGATCATGGACGTGGGTTCGACCAAACGCGAAGTGATCGATGCGGCCCGGCGCGTGCTGAAGGACCAGGTCGGCCTGTTCGTCCCCGCCCACCCCATTGCGGGCAAAGAACTCTCGGGGGTTGAGCATGCCGATGCCGACCTCTACCACGGCCGTCAGGTCATCCTCACCCCCATCGAGCGCACGCTCACCGCACAACTGGACAAGGCCCAGAAAGTCTGGACGGCGCTGGGCTGCCACATCAAGATGATGTCGCCCGAGGCGCACGACGCGGCCTACGCCGCTGTCAGCCACCTGCCCCACATGATCGCGTTCGCCCTGATGAACGCGATCAAGAACCAGACCGAGGGCAAGGAATTCCTGTCATTGGCCGGCCCCGGCTTTCGCGACTTCACCCGCATCGCAGCGAGCGAACCCGCGGTCTGGCGCGACATCCTCAACTCCAACCGCGAAGAACTGCTGTCGCAATCCCGGCTGTTTCAGCAAGCCTTGCAAGCCTTCGAAACCGCGCTGTCCTCAGGCGACGCCCAAACCTTGGAAGCCTTGATTGAACAAGGCAGCCACGCACGCGCGTCCTGGCGCATGAGCGTCCACAAACCCAAAAGCTGAGCCGCCGCTGGCGCGGCTCAAACCCTCTTCGCGCATGTTTTCGACTCCTTTCCTCGACCTCCCGCCCCTGCAATCCGCTGGCGGCACCGTGCGCCTGCCCGGCTCCAAAAGCATTTCCAACCGCGTGCTGCTGCTGGCCGCCTTGAGCGTGGGCCACACCGATGTGGTGGATCTGCTCGACTCCGACGACACCCAGGTGATGCTGGCCGCGCTCACCCAGCTCGGCTGCCGCATCGAGCCGCAAGCCGACGGTGCTCTGCGCGTGTACGGCCTGGGCGGGCAGTTGCCGGTGCCGTCGGCCCAGCTGTTTCTCGGCAACGCCGGCACCGCCATGCGCCCGCTCACCGCCGCCCTGGCCTTGTTGAGCTGCGTGCACGGCGGCCAGTTCGAGCTGAGCGGCGTGGCGCGCATGCACGAACGCCCCATCGGCGATCTGGTGGACGCCTTGCGCCAACTGGGTTGCCCGATCGACTACCTGGAAAACACGGGCTACCCACCGCTTCGGCTGGGCGACCAGCAGACGCATGCGCTCCAACTCGACCAGCCCATCAGCGTGCGCGGCGACGTGTCCAGCCAGTTCCTGACCGCCTTGTTGCTGGCCCTGCCTTTGGTGGCGCGCGACCAGGACATCGTGATCGACGTGGTGGGCGAACTCATCTCGCGCCCCTATATCGAAATCACGCTCAAGCTGCTGGCCCGCTTTGGCGTGACCGTACAGCGGCAGGACTGGTCGCGCTTCACCATTCCAGCCGGCAGCAGCTACCGCTCGCCGGGCCGTGTACCGGTTGAAGGCGATGCCTCTTCCGCCAGCTACTTCATCGCACTGGGTGCCATTGCGCCCGCCACCGCAGGCACACAGGGCGTGACCATCGAAGGCGTGGGCCTCGCGTCCATACAGGGCGATATCGCTTTTGCCCAGGCCGCCCAGCTGATGGGCGCGGACATTACCAGCGAAGCCAACACCTTGCACGTGCGGCGCGGCGCCTGGCCACTCAAGGCGATCGATCTCGATTGCAACCACATACCCGACGCGGCCATGACGCTGGCCGTGATGGCCTTGTACGCCGAAGGCACCACCACGCTGCGCAACATCGCCAGCTGGCGGGTCAAGGAAACCGACCGCCTGACCGCCATGGCGCACGAATGCCGCAAGCTCGGCGCCACGGTGGAAGAAGGCCCGGACTACATCCGCATCACGCCCCCCGCCAGCCCCGCAGACTGGAAGCCCGCCAGCATCCACACCTACGACGACCACCGGGTCGCCATGTGTTTTTCGCTCACCGCGTTCAACCCGGCCCAGCTGCCGGTGCGCATCCAAGACCCGAAATGCGTGGGAAAAACCTTCCCGGATTATTTCGAAGCCTTGTTCGCGCTGTGCCACACCGACGCGCGCCACATCCCAGTGATCTGTGTGGACGGCCCCACCGCTTCCGGCAAGGGCACGCTGGCGGCCGAAATTGCCACCGCGCTTGGTTACCACTTGCTCGACTCGGGCGTCTTGTACCGCCTGGTGGGACTGGCGGCCGAAGCCGATGGCCTGTCCACCGCCGAAGAAGATCTGAAATCCCCCGAACATGCCGAGCGCATCGGTGCGCTGGCGGCGGGCCTGGAGGTGCGTTTCGACGCCCAACGCATCTTGTTGCGCGGTGTGGACGTCAGCGACGCGGTGCGCAGCGAAGCCGCCGGCATGGCCGCCTCCAGGGTCTCGGTGCTGGGGCAGGTTCGGGCCGCCCTGGAGAGCTTGCAGCACGGGTTTCGCCAGCTGCCCGGCCTGGTGGCCGACGGGCGCGACATGGGCACGGTGCTCTTTCCCGACGCGCCTTTGAAGGTGTTTCTCACCGCCAGCGCCGAGCAACGCGCGCAAAGGCGACATAAGCAATTGATTTCAAAGGGAATTGCTGCTAAACTCGACAGTCTTTTGGCGGACTTGCAGGCGCGCGATCTTCGGGATTCATCCCGCTCACACGCGCCACTCAAGGCCGCTGAAGATGCCTTGCTACTGGACAACTCCACGCTGAGCATCGAGCAATCGGTGCAACAGGTGCTGAACTGGTGGCAAGACAGAACGGTGTTTTCAGGTAGCTGAGAACACCCACTTTCCGTCCCTGAAGGCACCGCCGGACACTCACCGTCCGCAGGCCCCAAGGGTTGTTTCAACCAACCCCGCGGTGTTTTGCACCGCACACGTCAACGCCGTCCACCCGTCGATTTCCCCGCACGCCCTTCCCCAAGGTTCTGCGACCCGACGCTGCACGGTATTAGGAAATTCAATGTCTGAATCTTTTGCCGCCCTATTCGAAGAGTCCCTGAAACGCGCTGAAATGCGCTCGGGCGAGGTCATCACCGCTGAAGTCGTTCGTATCGAACACAGCCATGTGGTGGTCAACGCCGGTCTGAAATCGGAAGCCTACGTCCCGCTGGCCGAATTCAAGAACGACCTGGGCGAACTCGAAGTCCAGGTCGGCGACTTCGTCTCCGTCGCCATCGACTCCGTGGAAAACGGCTTCGGCGATACGCTGCTGTCGCGCGACAAGGCCAAGCGCCTCGCTTCCTGGATGTCGCTGGAAAAAGCACTCGAGTCGGGCGAATTCGTCACCGGCACGACCAGCAACAAGGTCAAGGGCGGCCTGAAGGTCATGGTCAACGGCATCAGCGCTTTCCTGCCCGGTTCGCTGGTGGACAGCCGTCCCACCAAAGACCTCTCGCCCTACGAGAACAAGACCCTGGAATTCAAGGTCATCAAGCTCGACCGCAAGCGCAACAACGTGGTGCTGAGCCGCCGTGCCGTGGTGGAAGCCTCCATGGGCGAAGAGCGCGCCAAGCTGATGGAAACCCTGAAAGAAGGCGCCATCGTCAACGGTGTGGTCAAGAACATCACCGAATACGGAGCCTTCGTGGACCTGGGCGGTATCGACGGCCTGCTGCACATCACCGACATGGCCTGGCGCCGTGTCCGCCACCCGAGCGAAGTGGTTCAGGCCGGCCAGGAAATCACCGCCAAGATTCTCAAGTTCGACACCGAGAAGCACCGCGTTTCTCTGGGTCTGAAGCAGATGGGCGACGACCCATGGATGGGCGTTTCGCGCCGCTACCCACAAAGCACCCGCATGTTCGGCAAGATCACCAACATCGCCGACTACGGCGCGTTTGTGGAACTCGAGCCAGGCATCGAAGGCTTGGTGCACGTCTCCGAAATGGACTGGACCAACAAGAACGTTGCGCCTTCCAAGCTGGTGTCGCTGGGCGACGAAGTCGAAGTCATGGTGTTGGACATCGACGAAGACAAGCGCCGCATCTCGCTGGGCATGAAGCAGTGCCGTGCCAACCCATGGCACGAGTTTGCCGAGCAGACCAAGCGCGGTGACCGCGTCAAGGGCCCGATCAAGTCGATCACCGACTTCGGCGTGTTCGTGGGTCTGGCTGCCGGCATCGACGGCCTGGTGCACCTGTCCGACCTGTCCTGGAACGAACCCGGCGAAGCCGCTGTTCGCAACTACAAGAAGGGCCAGGAAGTCGAAGCATTGGTGTTGGCCATCGACGTCGAGCGCGAGCGCATTTCCTTGGGCATCAAGCAGTTGGATGGCGACCCGTTCACCACCTTCGCTTCGATCAACGACAAGGGCTCCGTGGTGACCGGCAAGGTCAAGACGGTGGATGCCAAGGGCGCCGAAATCGACCTGGGCGAAGACGTTCTGGGTTACTTGCGCGCCAGCGAAATCAGCCGCGACCGCGTGGAAGATGCGCGCAACGTGCTGAAAGAAGGCGACGAAGTCACCACCGTGGTGATGAACGTCGACCGCAAGACGCGCAACATCCAGCTGTCCATCAAGGCCAAGGACAACGCCGACCAGCAAGAAGCCATGACCAGCTTGAGCCAGCAGTCGGCGCGTGAAAACGCCGGCACCACCAGCCTGGGCGCCCTGCTGCGCGCCAAGCTGGACAACAACAGCTGATAAGCCGACGAACGCCTGCTGGCACCTACGGGTGCCGGCAGGCGCTTGAGCCTGGACACCCTTTTCCCCTGTTTTGATATGACCCGCAGCGACCTCGTTGAAGCTCTGGCCAACCGATTTGGCCAACTCACCCACCGCGATGCCGAGTTCGCCGTCAAGGCCATCCTCGACGCGATGGGCGACGCGCTCGTCAAAGGCCACCGTATCGAGATCCGGGGATTTGGCAGCTTCACGGTCAATCGCCGCTCGCCCCGCATCGGACGCAATCCGCGCTCGGGCGAAAGCGTGATGATTCCGGAAAAGCGCGTGCCCCACTTCAAGCCTGGCAAAGCCTTGCGCGAGCAAGTGGATGCCAAGACCGCCGAGATTCTGGGCAAGGGTTCTACCGACCCGAGCTGATCGGTACAATCGTTCCACCACGAAGGGGACGATTTGAAATACCTGATGTGGCTGCTCAAAGCAGCCATTTTTTTTGTGCTGTTCGCATTCGCCCTGAACAACCAGGACGACATCACGCTGCGGCTGTTCTTTGGCGCCAGTTGGCGCGCACCGCTGGTGTTGATCTTGTTGATCACACTGGTGCTGGGCCTGTTTCTGGGCGTGCTCGTGATGCTGCCCTTGTGGCTGCGAGCCAAACGGCAAAGGCGCGCGGACCGCTTGCAAACCGGCTTGGCCGTAGATGGTGAATCCACCTTGATGCCCTGAGCCCCGGCGACGCAACATGGATATCGATTTCACCTGGCTGCTTTGGGGCCTGCCCTTGGCGTTCGCGCTCGGCTGGGCCGCCTCGCGCCTGGACCTGCGCCAGTGGCGCATGGAAAGCCGTCAAGCACCCAAGGCCTACTTTCGGGGCCTGAACCATTTGCTCAACGAGCAACAAGACCAGGCCATCGACGCTTTCATCGAAGCGGTGCAAAGCGACCCCGACACCGCCGAACTGCACTTTGCACTGGGCAATCTGTTTCGCCGCCGCGGTGACTACGACCGCGCCGTGCGTGTGCACGAACACCTGATGGCCCGGGCCGATCTCAGCAGCAAAGACCACGACCGCGCGCAGCATGCACTGGCGATGGACTTCCTGAAAGCGGGCTTGCTCGACCGCGCCGAAGCCGCGCTGCAAAAGCTGGAAGGCTCTAGCTTCGAGGGCGAGGCCTTGCTCGCCTTGCTCGCCATTTACGAGCGGTCACGCGATTGGACACAGGCCCAACGCATCGCCCTGCGCCTGGAAGCCGCCGAACAAGGCAGCTTTGCATCGCGCCTGGCCCACTACCTGTGCGAAGAGGCCGAGCTGGCACAACGCAGCGGCGACAACGGCCGGGCCCTGGGCTTGCTGCAGGACGCCGTGGAAAAGGCGCCACAACTGGTGCGGGGCTGGATCGCGCTGTCGGCGCTCAAAACCCAGACCGGCGATCTGCAAGGCGGATACGCGGCATTACTGCAACTGAACCAGCATGCCCCTCAAGGCCTGCCCTTGGTGGCGCTCACGCTGGCCGATCTGGCACGGCAAACCGGGCGTGTCCCGCAGGCGCTGGAACTGCTGCAAGCCAGCGAACAGCGCTCGCCTTCGCTGGACGTGACCGAGGCCCTGGCCAGTCTGAGGAGCGCGCCCGCCCAGGCCCGCAGCGACTACCTCGCGCACCTGGAGCGGGAGCCTTCGCTGGTCATGGCCAACCGCTGGCTGGCGGGCGAGACCCTGTCCGACCCCGTTGCCCAGACACGGGTGCTCGCGGCGCTGGAGCATGCCAGCGGCCCGCTCAAACGCTACCGCTGCGCGGCCTGTGGCTTCGAAGCCAAGCAGCACTTCTGGCACTGTCCCGGTTGCCAGAGCTGGGACAGCTACCCGGCGAGGCGGGTCGAAGAGCTGTAGAAAAGCATCCCCCCGCGCCGCCTGCGGCCCGTGCTGAGCTTGGCGAACGGCGGTTCCATAGCCTGAAGCCACTTCACGCAGCAGAAGGGATCTTGACCCAGGGCACCGTGGAACCGGCTTTGCCGGGCCACCAGTGCCGCCCCCTCCGGGGGGTGACGCCGAAGGCGGCGCGGGGGGAGATTCATACCCTCCACCGCCAGGCGTGTGGATTTCGAACACGTCGCCAGCCTGCATATCCACCTGTCCGATGTGGGCCACGGCTTCTGTCTGGCCGTTGCTGCGCACCACGCGGTTGATGCCGGGTGAGCCCGCCTGGCCACCGGCCATGCCAAAGGCGGGGTGGATGCGGCCG
>NZ_JBFJMY010000012.1:0-23353 GCF_041633695.1 Hydrogenophaga sp. | reverse complement strand
CGTCCCGTCGGACTATTATATAGCTTGCCAACTGTTGTTCGTTCTCACGCCAACTCAACCCAGGAGACAAGCATGCGCATTTCCTTCCCCAGGCTCACCGCAGCCATCGTTTTTGCCAGTGCCTTCGCCGCACCCGCCGTGGCGCAGACGACCGTCCTCAAATACTCCAACTGGCTGCCACCGGGGCAGGCGATGCGCATGGAGGTGGTGGAGCCGTGGATTGCCGAAGTGGAGAAAGCCACGCAGGGTCGGGTCAAGATCGACACGGCACCCAAAGTCGTTGGCAGCGTGCCGGCCCAGTTTGATGTAGCCCGCGACGGCCAAGCCGATCTGGTGATCTTCATTCCCGGCTACACCCCCAACCGCTTTGACCTGTTGGAGGTCTTGCAGCTGCCTTTTGTGAGCGACAACCCCGAGGTGTTCGCGCCGCTGGCCGACCGCTTCTACCGAAAAAACCTCGCTTCGTACAACGAGTTCAAAGGTGTTCACCCGCTGTCGGTCTACGTCGTCTCGCCCGGCCAGGTGTTCAATTCGAAGCGCCCATTGCGCAGCCTCGCGGACTTCAAAGGGCTGAAAATTCGCAGCCCGCAGACCAGCGCTACGCAGGCGCTGACGCTGATGGGGGCGGTGCCGATTTCCAAGCCGGTGAGCGAAACCTATGAGCTGCTGTCTTCGGGCGTTATCGATGGAACATTCATGCCGCCCGAATCGATTCCAGCGTTCAAGCTGACCGAGCTCGTGCCTTACGCCACCATCGTTCCGGGAGCCATCTACAACACCGTGCTGGTGCTGGGCATCAACGAGGACAAATGGAACTCGCTGCGTGCCGAGGACCGAGAAGCGATCTCCCGCATTTCCGGTGAGGCGTTTGCGCGCAACATCGGTCGTGCCTACGCCAAGGGCGACAAAGCCGCATTTGAATTGATGCGCAAGGCAGGCAAACCAGCCGAAGTGTTTCCAGCGGAGGCTCTGGCCGAGATGAAAAAGGTCTTGCTGCCCATCGAACGCGACTGGATGGAAAAGGCGAAGAAAAAGGGCATGTCCGACCCGCAGAAGGTTCTTGAACAACTGCGTGCCGACATCGCTGCCGCCCAGTAACCCGCCATGTCTGCAGTCCGTTCCGGTCGCCGCATCGCCCAAGCCATGGAGGCGATTGGCGCGGCCACTTTGCTGATCTTGATGGTCACCGTGTTCATCGATGTCGTGGGTCGCAACCTGTTCAACGCCCCGCTGCCATGGGGCACTGAACTGTTGGAGATGGTGTTGGCCCTGATGGTGTTCGCGCTCTACCCCCTGCTGGCGCTGAGTTTCGGGCACATCACCGTGGACCTGATCCAGGTGCGTCCGAAGTTGCGCGCCCTGCAGCGCGCCGTGGGCAGTGCTGTCGGCGCAGTGGTGTTTGCGCTGATCGCCTGGTGCCTGGTGCGCCAAGCGATCCGTGCAGCCAGCTATGGTGAAGCCACGCCGCTTTTGAAGGTACCGCTGTCCTGGGTGCTTGGCGCCATCGGCATCATGGCCGCCGTCAGTGCCATGGCCTTCCTGCTGGCCATGGCGCGCGCCGTTCGCCATCCAGGTGCGTCAGGTGCGCCGCAATCTACCGAGGTTCTCTGATGCTCGCAGCCTGCCTTGGTTTTCTCTTTGCGTTTTCGTTCATTCTGTTCCAGGTTCCCATCGCCACGGCGCTGGCGTTCACCGGTTTTGCCGGCTATGTGCTGCTCAACGGCCTCACACCAGCGTTGAGCATGGTGGCCACCGTCACCCAAGACAGCACACTGGCGTATTCGCTGATCGTATTGCCGCTGTTTGTGCTGATGGGCAACCTCGTGGCAGGGGCCGGCATTTCGGGTGACCTGTTCCGCGCGGCGCAGGCATTCATCGGCAAACGCCGCGGTGGGCTGGCCATGGCCACCGTGGTGGCCTGCGGGGGCTTCGGTGCCATTTGCGGATCCAGCGTGGCCACGGCCGCGACCATGGGCAAAGTCGCCATTCCGCCAATGCGCCAGCTTGGCTATGGCGACTCCCTTTCAGCGGCGGCGGTCGCTGCGGGCGGCACCCTGGGTATTTTGATCCCGCCCAGCATCATCATGGTGGTGTACGGCGTGGCCACCCAGACCCACATCGGTATGCTGTTTGCAGCGGGCATCGTGCCCGGTGTCATCGCCATCATGGGCTACGTGCTGGCGGTGAAGTGGTCGACTTGGCGCGACCCGTCCGTGGCCCCGCTGGCCGAGGGCATGGAGAAGGTCGAAAAGCTGGCACTGCTGCGCACGCTGTGGCCGGTGGCACTGATTTTCGGTGTGGTCATGGGGGGTATTTACGGTGGGTTCTTCACCTCCGTCGAGGCCTCCGGCGTGGGCGCGTCGGCCGCCTTTGTGTTCGCGCTGACCCACCATTCGCTCAAGCTCAAGGACGTCTACACGATCCTGGTGGACACGGCGCGCACCTCGGCCATGATGTTCGCGATCATCCTGGGGGCGGCGCTGTTCGGTGAGTTCGTCAACCTAACGGGCGTCCATGAGGGCCTGCTACAGCTTGTGCAAGACAGTGGCTTGCCGCCGTTCGGCGTCATCCTTCTGATGATCGTGGTGTACATCTTGCTGGGCACAGTTCTGGAAAGCCTGTCGATGATCTTGCTCACGGTCCCGATCTTCTTTCCGATCATCCAGTCCCTGGGTTACGACCCCGTGTGGTTCGGCATCGTGATCGTGATGGTGGTGGAGCTGGGGTTGATCACACCGCCGATTGGCGTGAACCTCTTCGTGATCCGCTCCGTCATGCCCGACATTCCGATGATGGCCGTGGTGCGCGGTGTGATTCCGTTCATCGTGGCGGACCTCGCGCGCATCCTGCTCATCGCCGCCGTGCCGGCCATCTCCCTGTGGCTGCCGCACCTGCTGTTCAAGTCAACGACATGACGTTGCCCGGAAACACCGATACCGTGAACCCTGTATTCGATCCTGCTGCACCCGAATTGCCGGAGCGCCTAGAGGCGTGGCTGGCCCTTCGCTGGGGCAAACCCGTCAGAGTATCTGGTCTAAAGCGCTTTCCCGCCGGCTTGTCCTGGGTGACGATAGGCTTCAATGCCGCATCGCCGGGGGAGAAGCCGCTTGAATTGATTCTGCGCGTGGGCGACCCGGGCGGCCTGTTCTCGCCCTACAGTTCACGGCCCGAATACGAGGCGCTGGCCGCGCTGTCCAGCGTGCCCGGCCTGCCGATTCCGAAGGCCTATGAGCACAGCGACGACCCGTGCATCCTGGGCGCGCCCTTCGTCATCACCCAGCGGGTGCATGGCGACACGCCCACGCCCTGGCGTGGCGCGGACGAGCGTGGCGAAGCGGCCAACCAGTCGCTCGGCCGCGACTTTGCAGACGCGCTGGGCGCCATCCACGCCTTTGACTGGACGGGCACACCGCTGGCCGAATGGGCCCACGGTCGCGAAGGCCCGATCACACCGCAAACCGCCGCTCTACACGAGACGCGTTATTGGGCAAGGCATACCCAGATGCGTGGAGGCCCCACATCGCCGCAGATGCACTACGCCATGCGCTGGCTCGAAGCGAATGCGCCCGAAGCCGAGCGCATCACCATCGTCCACGGTGACTACCGGGTGGGCAACTTCCTGCAGCACGAGGGCCGCATCACGGCCATCCTCGACTGGGAGCTGGTGCACCTGGGAGATCCGCACGAAGACCTGGCCTGGGCTGGGTTACGCACCTTCGCGGCGGGCACCACGCGCATCGGCGGGCTGATCGACCGCGAGGCGTTCTACCGACGCTGGCAGGACATGACGGGCTTGCGGGTCAGGCACGAGGTCGTGCGCTACTACGAGGTGCTGGTTCAGTTCAAGATGGCCTCGATGTTGATGGGTGCCATGATCCGCGTGCAGACCGGTCGTTCGCGCGATGTGCGCATGGCAGCGATGGGCTTCCAGCTCACTTCCACGCTCATGGAGCTCAACAAGCTGATCGCGGAGGCCGGATGAACCAGTCACTCGAAGCCCTGATGGGTAGCATCTGCCGCGCGCTGCGCGACGAAATTCTTCCAGAGCTGCAAAGCGATCACGCACGCTCCCAGCTGGCCGGCGTCCTGGACGTGCTGGGCAAGGTCGAAAGCATGGTGGTGTGGTCGCCCGACGTGACGCGCGAACAACTCGATCTGCTCGAATCCTGCCTCTCGCAAGCTGCGGCCCGCATCGCCGCTGCCGGTACCACCGTACCGGTCGGCATTGCAGTCGCCGCGTCGGTTGGATCCGTGACGCAGGCCGCTCTACAGGCCGCGCTGGCGGACGCTGAGCGCCGCTTCGCATTGCTGACCGACTGGTTGTTTTCGACACCAGGGGGGCTGTCGTCGTCACTCCGAGAGGACCTGCACGACCTGATTCGAACGGCGCTTCGCAACACGCTCAAGGCGCAGCGGCGTCTCGTTCCCAGCGCCGATTTTTCATCAATGACCGCGCCGCGCCCGCAAGCCGACGCACAAGGAGATCACACATGATATTTGCCCAAGACGACCTCATCGGCCACCAGGCCCCTGCACCATTTACCCAGCGCGCCGGCAACGGTGATGCCCGCTTCACCGAGCGCTACTGGTACACGCTGCACCCCGTTTCGGGCACGGTAGATGGCGCGCCGATGATCATCGACATTGGCATGGGCTACTACCCCAACAAGGGCGTGATGGACGTGTTCGCGGGCATCACCGTGGGCCGCAAGCAGCACAACTTTCGCGCCTCGAGAACGCTGGGCGTGACGCCACTGGACGCCGGCGCGGGGCCGCTGCGCATCGAGGTGGTTGAGGGCATGAAGCGGCACCGGCTCACCCTGGTGGACAACGGATCCGGTTTCAGCTTCGCGTTGGACTTCGAGGCCAGCTTTCCCGCCGCGCAGGAAAAACAGAACTACCGCGAGCGCAAGGGCGAGGTCGAGGAGGATATGGTCCGCATCTCGCAGTTCGGCCGCTGGAGCGGCTGGTTCGTCATCAATGGTGCACGCCACGAAGTGACGCCGCAGCTGTGGTGGGGGCAGCGCGACCACTCGTGGGGTATTCGCTCCGAAATGCGGACCGACGAGGCGGCACCCCCGGTGCAGCAGCACAGCGCATTCTTCTGGACTTGGTCGATGTTCCAGTTCGAGGACATGGGCATCTCCATTTTCTTGAAGGAGCGCGAGCCCGGCAAGCCGCACTACTTGTCGGCGTCCGAGTTCGTGCGCGCCGCCGACGGCAGCGTGACGCACCGCGAGGCCACCGGTGCGACCCACGAGCTCGAATGGGCCGATGACCCGCTGGGCCAGACCATCGTTGCCGGCAGCTTCACGCTCGAATTCGCCGAAGGCCCTTCGCGCACCGTGCGCATGGAAGGCCAAGAGGCCCGGTTCTACTTGAAAGGTGGTCTCTACGGGGGCTTCAACGGCTGGAACCACGGCGACCACAAGGGGGACTACCATTGCGAGCACGACGTCTGGGACCTTGACGACGCAGCCACGCGTGCCAGAGCCCGCACGCTCGGAGACCATGTGGTGCGTGCGAGTTGCGACGGCCGTGTGGGTGTCGGGATCAGCGAATACGGTGTGGCCCAGGGTTACCCCCGCTACCCGGAACCGCAGAAGCACCCCGCGCTCTGAAGTCAGAAAGACAGGAGACCCACCATGCAGATGACACAGGCGCTCACACGTGCCGTGCAGACCCGGCGCAACCACACCGCCACCATCTTTTCTGGCCGCAAGCGCACCTGGAGCGAACTTGGCCAGCGCGTGCCTCGGGCGGCAGCGGCTTTTCGGGCGCTGGGGCTGGAACCGGGTGACAGGCTGGGCATTCTTGCACTGAACAGCGACAACTACATCGAGGTTTTTTTTGCCGCCGCCTGGGCCAACCTGGTGCTGGTCCCGCTCAACACGCGTTGGGCTGTGCCCGAGAACATCTACACGCTGGACGACGCGCAGTGCAAGGCCTTGATCGTGGACGATGCCTTTGCTCCACAGCTGCCACAACTGCTCGCGGGCCATGCGATGGCGTACGTGATCCATGCGGGCGAGGGCGATACACCCACCGGAATGTCCGGCTATGAGGCGCTGATCGCCGGAACGCAACCCATGGCCGACGAATGCGGTCGGGACGACGAACTGTGCGGCATTTATTACACCGGCGGTACGACGGGCAACCCCAAGGGGGTGATGCTGTCGCACAAGAATTTCATCGCCGCTTCGGTGAACTGGATTGCAACATTGCACTTCAACGAGGACACGGTGTACATGCACTCGGCCGGTCTGTTTCACCTGGCAGGCTGCTCGCCGGCCATTGCGCTCACACTGGCTGGCGGCACCCATGTGTGTTTGCCCAAGTTTGACGCGCTGCTGGCGTTCGACGCGATCCAGACGCACCGCGTCAACTACTGTCTGTTCGTGCCGACCATGGTGAACATGATGGTGAACCACCCGAGCTTTGGCCAGTACGATCTGACCAGCGTGCGGTACTGTGAATACGGTGCTTCGCCCATGCCTGTGCAGGTGTTGGCCATCGCCATGGAGAAGCTGCCCACCTGGGAATTCATTCAAGGCTACGGCATGACGGAGTCGGCCGCGCTCACGGTGAGCCTGCCTTGGCGCTACCACTTTGACCAGAAGGACATGCCCAGCAAGCGGCTGGCCGCCGGGCGTGCTGCCTACGGCGTTGACGTGCGCATCGTGGGCGAGGATGGCATGGAACTGCCACGCGGCACCAATGGCGAGATCGCGGTGCGCGGCGCGCAGGTCATGATCGGCTATTGGCGCAAGCCCGAGGCTACTGCCGCCGCGCTGCGCGATGGTTGGCTGCACACGGGCGATGCCGCTTATATGGACGAAGACGGTTTTATCTACATCGTCGATCGCGTGAAAGACATGATCATCAGCGGTGGCGAAAACATCTACTCGCGCGAGGTTGAGAACGCGGTGTACGCGCACCCCGCCGTGCGCGACTGTGCCGTGATCGGCATCCCCAATGCGGAGTGGGGCGAGTCCGTGCACGCGGTGGTGGTACTCAAAGACGGGCAGGTGGCCAGCGCGAAGGACATCATCGACCATTGCCGC
This sequence comes from Hydrogenophaga sp., assembly GCF_041633695.1. GTDB lineage: Bacteria > Pseudomonadota > Gammaproteobacteria > Burkholderiales > Burkholderiaceae_C > Hydrogenophaga. The sequence goes on along the minus strand of NZ_JBFJMY010000012.1, from coordinate 16,289 downwards.
ACCAAGATCGCCGGCTACAAGGTGCCGCGTTCGGTCGACTTCAGTGACGCGCTTCCACTGTCGGGCGCCGGAAAGATCATGAAGAACGTGCTGCGCGAGCCATTCTGGCGGGGCAAGGAACGGGCGGTGAATTGAACACCTGTTCTCGTCTCTTTCCTCGGCGAGAGGGCCGGGGCAAGGCGTTTTAGGTCCCGCGAAATCCGTCCAGGAACAGTTGCGAGATCCGATCGGCCAGTTCCCCTGGCGAGATCGCACCGTTCTTTTCATACCAGGTGAAGGTCCAGATCACCATGCCGAACAGCAGCAGGGCGTATGGCGAGTGCACCTTGGCGGGGGCCATGCGCCCAGGGTTGATCTCGCGCAGCAAACCCACCATGAGGTGCATGAGTTCCAACTCCAGTTTGCGCACGTCTTCGCGCTGTAGCGGAGGCAGGAACTTGATGTCGTTCATCAAAACGAGATGGTGGTTGCGCGACTTGGCGCCTTCCTGCACGAACGCGTCCACGAAATGTTTGAAGCGCTCCGGTGCGGGCAACGGCTCTTCCACGATGGCCGACAGCACGGCGACCTGCTCGGTGATGTGCTCCTTCACGATCGAGTAGAGCAGGTCTTCCTTGCTCGAGAAGTAGTGGTACAGGTGCGACTTCGATGCGCCGCAGGCGGCGGCTACGTCGCTCATGGTCGCGCCGTCAAAACCCTTCTGAGCGATGAGCGCGACCGCCTTGTCCAGGATGACCTGCTTCTTGAGCTCGTAGTCGTTGGCCCGTACGCGCGTCATGGCGAATTCCTCCCAGATGTCATATTGGCTTGCATTGTGGCATTTTCCCTTTTATATTAGACCGACTAGACGGACTATAAGTCCAATGCCCATCACTTGCTAGGGACCGCATGGATAACACCGAGACATTGGTCGTCATTGGCACAGGACATGCCGGCGTCGAACTGGCCTTCGCGGCGCGACAGCAGGGATGGGCAGGCGCCATCGTGTTGTTGGGCGAGGAGTCCCACTTGCCGTACCACCGGCCCCCGCTGTCCAAAGCATTTCTTTGCGGTACGGTCGACGCCGCCTCGCTTGCGCTGAGACAGGACACCGCTTTCGAAAAATCGGATATCGCCTTGCGACTGGGTTGCCGCGTTCGTGCCATTGATCGGGCCGCGCATGAGGTGGTGCTGGACGACGGCACCGCGCTGGCCTACACCAAACTCGCGCTGTGCACAGGAGGGCGCGCCCGCGCGCTCGATGTGCCCGGCATGGAGGGCGGGCCGCCGAGCAACCTGCACAGTCTGCGCACGCAGACCGACGCGCTCGCCATCGCAGGCTTGGTGCGCGAAGGGGCGCGGGTGGTCATCGTGGGTGCGGGCTATGTGGGCCTGGAGGTGGCCGCTTCCGCGCGCAAACTCGGCGCCACGGTGACCGTGCTCGAATCACAAGCGCGTGTGCTCGCACGCGTCACCGGTGCGACGCTCTCGGCATTTTACGAATCTGTGCACCGCGAAGCCGGTGTCGATCTGCGCACCAACGCTTCCGTGCAAGCGATAGAGCGCGATGCTTCGGGTGCGGCGACTGCCGTGCTCTGCGGTGACGGCACCCGTCTGCCGGCGGACGTGGTGATCGTCGGCATCGGCATGCTGGCCAACACCGCACTCGCGGAGGCGGCAGGCCTGCGCGTGGAGGGGGGCATCGTGGTGGACGAACACGCGGTGACCTCCGACCCCGATATCTTTTCCGCCGGCGACTGCACGGTGCACGACAGTGCGCTGTATGGCCGCCGCGTGCGCTTGGAGTCCGTGCCCAACGCGCTGGAACAGGCACGCGCAGCAGCAGGCTGGCTGTGTGACAAACCCAGACCCAACCACGCCGTGCCGTGGTTCTGGTCGGACCAGTACGACCTCAAGTTGCAAATGACCGGTCTGGCGGACGGACACGATGCGTGCGTCGTGCGCGGCTCGCTCGTGGAACGCAGTTTCTGCGCGTTCTATTTGCGCGCGGGCCGGGTGATTGCCGTCGATGCGGTCAACCGCCCGGCCGACTTCATGCTGGCCAAGAAGGCCGTGGCCGCTGGGGCCTGCGCCGATCCGCAAGCACTGGCGGACACCAGCATCGCCTTGAAGGACCTTTTGGCGCTTGCTTCGCCCAGCCTAGGGTAAATCCTAGGCAGCGGAGGCGGCCTTTCAACGACATAATCGCATCAATTAAAGACCGACGGGACGGACTAATAATAAAGTCCGAAGCCCATATTTCTCAACACAGCAAAGCCCCCGAACCTCAGACCCATGTCTCTCCTACCCACAGCCGCCGCCCCTCCAAAGGGTGCGGCGCACGCCCAAGCTTCCGTGCTGGCGATTCACAATATCCAGATCGTCTATGGCGGCGCCATCGAGGCGGTGCGCGACGTGTCCCTCGAAGTGCAGGCCGGCCAGATCGTGGCGCTGCTCGGCTCCAACGGCGCTGGCAAGTCGACCGTTCTCAAGGCGATTTCTGCCGTGCTGGACGCCGAAGATGGCGAGATCGAAAAAGGCTCGATCCAGCTGTTTGGCCAGAACATCGAGAACGCGGCTGCACCCGAGATCGTGCGCCGAGGCCTGGTGCAAGTGCCTGAAGGCCGTCGCCTGTTCGCCACCCTCACGGTGGAAGAGAACCTCCTGGTAGGCGCCCACCTGCAGAGCCGGCAGATGCTCGACGAGGAACGTCAGAACGTGTTCCGCCTGTTTCCGCGCCTGGTCGAGAAGCGCGACGTGATCGCTGGTTACCTCTCAGGTGGTGAGCAGCAGATGGTGGCCATTGGGCGGGCGCTCATGAGCCGGCCCAAGGTGCTCGCGCTGGACGAGCCCTCGCTGGGTCTGGCCCCGTTGGTCGTGTCCGAGATTTTCTCGGCCATCGAAATGCTGCGCGAAAAGAACGGCTTGACCATCTTGCTGGTGGAGCAGAACGCGAGCCGCGCATTGGCGATCGCCGACTACGCCTACATCATGGAAAACGGACGCGTGGTGCTCGACGGCACCTGCGAAGCGCTGCGCCGCAACGCCGATGTGCGCGAGTTCTACCTGGGTCTGAGTGCCCAGCAGGGCCAAACCAGCCTGCGCGATGTCAAACACTACAAGCGCCGCAAGAGGTGGTTGTCATGAGCGCGCCCATCTTGGACGTGCGCGGCGCCACGAAGAAGTTCGGTGGCGTGACCGCCGTCAACAACGTCAGCCTGAAGGTCATGCCGGGCGAGATCGTCAGCCTGATCGGACCGAACGGCGCGGGCAAGACCACTTCCTTCAACCTCATCAGTGGGGTGCTTGACCTGAGCGCGGGCCAGGTCTTCTTCAAGGGAGAAGACACGGCGCGGCTGAAGTCGTCCGACTACGCGCGCGCCGGCATTGGCCGCACCTTCCAGAACCTGGCCTTGTTCAAGCACGGCACGGTGGTGGAGAACCTGCTCACCGGTCGCCACGTGCATTTCAACTACACGGTGCTGGAGTCGCTGATGTTCTGGGGGCGGCCACGGCGGGAGGAGATCGCGGCGCGCCGCAAGGTCGAAGAAATCATCGAATTCCTCGAAATCGAGGAGTTGCGCGACAAGCCGGTGTCTCAACTGGCGTACGGCCAGCAAAAGCGTGTGGAACTCGGGCGGGCGCTGGCGTGTGAGCCCAGCTTGCTGCTGCTGGATGAAATCGTCGCGGGCATGAACCGCGAGGAGAAGGAAGACATCGCGCGGTTCACGCTCGATATCCGGGACGAATTTGGAATTTCGGTGCTCATGATCGAACACGATATGAAGGTGGTGATGGACCTCTCGGACCGCATCTATGTGCTGGACTTCGGCATGCTGATTGCGGAGGGCACGCCAGCGGAAGTGGCCGCCAATCCGGTGGTGCTGCGGGCCTACCTGGGCGGGGAGGCCGAGCATGTTTGAGCACGCGCAACTGATCTGTGGCGAAGCCACCATGCCCGGCCTGCTGCGCCAACGCGCGCAAGAGCGGGGCTCGCAGGTGGCGCTGCGGGAAAAGATCCACGGCATCTGGCAGGGCAGAACCTGGCTGGAGTACTACCAGATCGCGCGCCGGGTTGCGCATGGCCTCACCCAACTGGGCTTGCAGCGCGGCGACCGCATCATCATCGCGGGCGAAGACGTGCCCGAATGGTTCTACGCCGACCTGGGCGCGCAAATGATCGGCGTGCAGGTGGTGGGTGTTTACCCCACCAACCCATGGGCGGAGGTGCAATACATCGCAAGCCACTGCCAGGCGAAGCTGGCGATCGCGGGCGATCAGGAGCAGACCGACAAAGTGCTGGATGCCATGCGCGAGGGCAACGGCCTGCCGCACCTGGAACACATCTTCTGTGTGGACATGAAAGGCTTGCGCCACTACGAGGCGGGGCGGCCGCACGCGTTCGGGCATCTGCTCGAACTGGGTGACCAACTCGTGGCCGAGGACCCGCAGGCCGAGCTTCGGCTGGACGCGCAGATCGACGCATTGCTGCCCGACGACGTCAACATCCTCGTCTACACCTCGGGCACCACCGGCCCACCCAAGGGCGCGATGCTCACGCACCGCAATTTTGTCTACGGTGCTTACGCGTACATGGTCGCTCGCCAGATGACGGACAAGCCGTTCGAGTCGGTCTGCTACCTGCCGCTGTGCCACGTGGCCGAGCGCACCTATTCCACAGTCCAGCACCTGATCGCGGGTGGCTGCGTCAATTTTGCAGAATCGATCGACACGGTGGCCACCAACATCCGTGAGATCGGGCCGACCTTTTTTCTTGGTGTGCCTCGCATCTGGGAGAAGCTGCAGCAGGGCTTCGAATTCCGCATGAAGGACAGCGGCCGCGCGCAGCGCTGGCTCTACCGCGTCGGCATGAAACGTGGCCGCGTGTTGTCGGACCACCGGGCCGAGCATGGCCGGCTCACAGGCCTGGTTGACCGGATCGAGTTCGGATTCTGGTATTTGCTGTTGTTCCGCAACATGCAACGCCACATGGGGCTGAACCGCACGCACACCCGCATGTGTGGTGGTGCCTCGGTGTCGCCGGAGACGCTGAAGTTCTTCGACATCATCGGGCTCCCGGTGGGGCAGGGCTATGGTCTCACCGAAGCCGGTGGCCTGGCCTTCGTCCAGGTGCCCGGGCGGCCATTCATTTCGGGCAGCTGTGGCCCGGCCATGGAAGGTGTGGAGTGGCGGCTCCAAGAAGATGGTGAGGTGTTTGTGCGCTCGCCCGGTGTGTTCAAGGGATACCTGTTCGACGACAAGGGCACAGCCGACATCTTGTCGGCCGATGGCTGGATCGCGACGGGTGACATCGTCGAGAAGCGGGGCGATGGTGAGATCGTGGTGGTCGATCGCAAGAAGGCCATCATCATCACCAGCGGTGGCAAGAACATTGCACCATCCGAGATCGAGAACGCGATCAAGGACAGCCCCTACGTGCGCGAGGCGATCGTCGTGGGCGAGGGCAAGAAGTTCCTGGGTGGCCTCGTTCAGATCGACTTCGACACGGTCGGCCGTTGGGCCGCCGAGCGCGACCTGCAGTACACGACCTACAAATCGCTCACCCAGTTACCCGAAGTGCTTGAGTTGGTTCAGGGCGTGATCAACGAGGTGAACGCGCGATTTGCACGCGTAGAGAACGTGCGCAAGTTCGTGCTGCTGGAGAAGGAGCTCGACCACGACGACGGCGAGCTCACCGCAACCCAGAAGGTGCGCCGCGGGCTCATCAACAAGAAGTTCGCACGCGAGCTCGAGATCATTTATGGAGGCGCGCAATGAACTATTTTGTTGAACTGGTGGTGTCCGGCCTGGCGGTCGGTGCGATCTACGGCCTGGTGGCCATGGGCTTCGCCGTCATTTACAAGGCCACGGGCATCGTCAACTTTGCGCAGGGCGAGATGGGCATGCTCAGCGCCTACGCCACGTGGGCGCTGGCGACCACGCTGGGTACCGGGAGCATCCTGACCGTGTTCTTGGCGGTGGCGATTGGTGCGGTGCTGGGCCTGATCTGCGAGCGCCTGGTCATGCGGCCCATGTTGGGCGAGCCGGTGCTGTCGGTGGTGTTGGTGACCGTAGGGCTGGCCGTGGTGCTGCGTTCCGTGGTCACCATCATCTGGGGCGCATCGCCTCACAAGTTCGAGGTCGCCGGTGCAGACGACATTGTGCAGATGGGCGATATCGGCATGCGCGTGAGCCAGTTGGGGGTGATCGCAGCCCTGCTGCTGGCGGTCGCGGGCTTTTGGTTTTTCCTGGGCCACAGCCGCTTTGGCGTGGCGATGCGGGCGGTGGCCGCCGACGAGAAAACGGCGCGTTTGATGGGGGTTTCCACCGCGCGGGTGCAGTCCGTCGCGTGGGCTTGTGCATCCGGTCTGGCGGGTCTGGCCGGGGCCCTGTTTGCGGTGATCTACGGCCTCACCCCCACGGTGTTCGCACTGGGTCTCAAGGCGTTTCCGGCCACGGTGTTGGGCGGCTTTGACTCGGTGCTGGGCTCCGGCGTCAGCGGTTTGATCATTGGCGTGTTCGAAAACCTGGTGGGCGGCTACTTGAGCAGCGGCCTGAAGGAGGTCGCGGGCTTCATGCTGATCCTGGTGGTGCTCATGGTGCGCCCTTTTGGGCTGTTTGGCGAAAAACGAATCGAAAGAGTCTGATGCGAAGTGGATATTTCAAAGAACACTACGACGGCCTGATCGTCCTCACGGACTCGCCGACCGTCAAGGCGTGGGTATTGCTCTTGCTGGTGGCGTTGGTGGCCGCCCCCTTTCTGTTGAGCAACTTCGTGCTGTCCTACGTCATCATCATCCTGTTCACCTTGATCGGTGCGCTGGGCCTGACGGTGCTGACCGGTTTCGCTGGACTGATCTCGCTGGGACATGTGGGCTTTTTGATGTTGGGCGCCTATTCCTATGCGATCGGTGTCACGCGCCTGGGTCTGCCGCCGGAGTTGGCGTTGGTCCTGTCGGCGGTGGCCCCGGCTTTCTTCGGCTTGCTGGTGGGCCTGCCGTCGCTGCGCTTGCATGGGCTGTACCTGGCCATCACCACGCTGGCTTTCAGCTACATCGTGAGCGCCGGCATTCTGGCCGGTGGCCAGTTCACCGGCGCGGGCAGCGGGATCATGGTGGAGCGGCCCACGATGCTTGGCTTTGACCTCTCCAGCGACCGCGCCTTCTACTGGTTCTGCCTGCTCATGTGCACTCTGGCCGTTCTGGTCACGCTCAACCTGCGCCGCTCGTCCTTCGGGCGGGCACTGGTGGCGGTGCGCGACAACGACATCGCCGCGCGCACCATGGGCATCAGCCTGGTGCGCTACAAGCTGTTGGCGTTCCTGATCAGCGCTGCGCTCACCGGGGTTGCCGGTGCGCTCATGGGCATGTACGTGAGCATCGTCAGTGTCGAAGCCTTCCCGTTCCTGCTGTCCATCGAGGCGCTCGCCATCATCATCGTGGGCGGACTGGGCTCGGTGCTGGGCGCCGTCCTCGGAACGATTTTCATCGTGACGCTGCCCGAAGTCTTCAGCACGCTCATGCACGGGGTTGGTGGCGCCTTGCAAGAGGTGATGACCACCAGCGCTCACGAAATCAAGAGCGTGTTGTACGGGCTGGCCATCATCGGATTCTTGCGCTTTGATCCGCGTGGCCTGCGCGGCATCTGGCACGACATCCGCCAGGCCTGGGTGTTCTGGCCCCTGCGTTACTGATCCCCATTTTCCCCAGCGACACCTCCATCTTTCAACCACAAGGAGACAACATGAAACGCACTCTGATCCATCTGGCTGCCATCGGTTTATTGACCGCCGGCACCGCCCTTTCCGCCGTCGCCCAGCAAGGGGTGACGGACACCGAGATCGTCATCGGCGACATCGTGCCGATGACCGGTCCTCCCGCGTTGCTGGGCGTGCCCCACACCATCGGTGTGCGCTTGGCGGTCGCCGAGGTCAATGAGGCTGGAGGCATCAACGGCCGCATGGTCCGAATGATCTTCGAAGACGATGGTTATGTGCCCGCACGCACGGTGCAAGGGGTGCGCAAGCTGCTGAATTCGGACAAGGTGTTCGCCTTGACTTCGATGTCGGGTTCTGCGCAGGGCCAGGCGGTTCTTCCTCTGATTCGCCAGTCCGGCATTCCGGTGATCAATTCGCTGAGCTTTTCGGACGATGTTCACACGCCGATTTCGAAGAACATCTTTGTGCTGGGCACCCGCCACCCGTTGGTGACCGAACAGCTGACCGCTGCGCTGGATGCCCGCTTCCCTGGGCGCAAGTGGGGCCTGATTTCGCAAGACGATGAGTATGGCGAGATGACCCGCGTCGGTTTCGAAATCACCGAAAAAGCGCGCAAGCTGGATGCCCCCTTCAAGACCATCTACAAGAAAGGCCAGTCGGATTTTTCTTCGGAAATCCTGCGTGCCAGGGAGTCGGGCGCCACCGCGATTTATGCCGGCGGGGTGTTGAGCGAGAACGTCGCCATGGTGAAGGAACTTGAGCGCATCGGCCTGAAGGATGTACCGGTCGGCATCTCTTACGTGGCGCAAGTCCCCGCGATCGTCAAGCTCATGGGGTCCGCTGGTGAGAACGTGTACACCATGGACTATGTGGTCGCCCTCAGCAGCGACAAAGGCAAGGCGTTCATCGAGCGTGCCAAGAAGCATTTGCCTGCGGCCGATGTGGAGCGCATCCACCGGTTCACGCTCACCGGCTATTCAGGTGCGAAAGTGCTGTTTGAAGCGATGCGCGGCTGCGGCAAAGCGTTGACCTGGGAATGCACGATCAAGAAGCTCGATGAAGTCAAGAACTTCGATACCGGGGTCTTGAATTCGCCCATTTCCTTCTCGCCGACCCAGCACTTGTCCATGCCAGAGCTGAAGCTGCTCAAGGCCAACCCCGCCACGATGCAGTTCGAGCAGGTCAAGTAACGTCCACCAATGCCCGGTGCGGCGGACGAGGGACTGGTGCCCCTTGTTCCGCCGCTTTTCCGATTCTGAATGGAGTACATGCGCATGACGCAGCAGCCTTTTGTTCTGTACGCGGTGGAGGCGGGTGTGGCCACCCTGACGCTCAACGACGGGGCCCGCATGAATCCCCTGGGAGATGACTTGTTGGCTGAGCTGGTGGATGCGATAGACCGTGTGCGAGAAGACCGTTTGGTCAGGGCTGTGGTGCTGACCGCCCAGGGCCGGGCGTTTTGCGCCGGCGCCGATCTCTCGCACTACATGCAGCGTCTGCACACACCGCAGGAGGGCTGCTCGCTTGGACAGTACGTCGGCAAACTGATGAACGAGCACGCCAACCCCGTTGTGGTGGGGCTGCGCGAGCTGCCGGTGCCGGTGGTGTGCGCCATCAACGGCGTGGCGGCCGGCGGTGGTTTTGGGTTGGCGCTGGCCGGTGACATGGTGATCGCGGCCCGATCGGCCTATTTTTACCTGCCGTTTTTTCCGGCGCTGGGCGTGGTGCCGGACATGGGGGCTAGCTGGGTCATGCCCCGTGCCATGAGCCGCGCACGCACCCTGGGGCTGGCCCTCACGGGACACAAACTGCCGGCGCAGAAGGCCGCAGACTGGGGTTTGATCTGGGACTGCGTGGACGACGAGCAACTGCAGCCGCAGGCCATGCGGATCGCCCTGCAGCTCTCCGAACTGCCTTGTCATGCGATCCTTGAGGCCCGTGCCCTGTTTGCCGCAGCGGAGACCAACACGCTGGAGCAGCAGCTGGACCTTGAGTGTGCGCGCCAGGAGGAGCTGATCGATGGCGAGAGTTTTGCTGAGGGCGTGCGCGCATTCACGGAACGGCGCAAGCCGGTTTTTACGGGCCGCTGAGGTGCCGCGCCCCCGGCTCTGTTCGGGTCAGAGGCGCTTTCCAACTTCCTCGAGCATCACTTCGGTGGCGCCGCCGCCAATGGTCTGAATACGGGCGTCACGGGTCATGCGCTCGATCGCCATGCCGCGCATGAAGCCGCTGCCGCCATGCAATTGCAGGCAACTGTTGACCACTTCGACGTTCACCTCGCACGCGAATATCTTCGCCATCGAGATTTCGCGCACGCAATCTCTGCCTTGCGCTTCGAGTTCGGCCGCGGAGTAGGTGAGCGCGCGCGCGGCCGTGACCTTGGTCGCCAGCATCGAGAGTTTCTGGCGTGTGGCTTGCAGGTCCCATAGCGTGCCGCCGAAGGCTTGTCGCGTCCGGACGTGGTCAAGTGTGATCTCGATCGCCCGCAGGCTCGATCCGATGCTGTTGCCCGCCATGACCAGGCGCTCGTTCTGGAAGTTGTCCATCACGGCGTAGAAGCCCTTGTTCTCCTCGCCCAGCATGTTCTCGGCCGGCACCCGCAGATTGTCGAAGTACAGCTCTGCCGTGTCCGAGCACAGGTCTCCGTGCTTGTCCAGCTCGCGCGCCACAACCAGACCGGGCGTGCCCTTCTCGACAATGAAGAGCGAAATGCCACGGCTGCCCTTCGCTTGCGGGTCGGTGCGGGCCGCGACGATGTAGAGGTCGCCGTGGACACCGTTGGTGATGTACAGCTTGGAGCCGTTGATGACCCAGTGGTCTCCGTCGCGCGTTGCCCGCGTCTTCATGCCTGCAACGTCGGAGCCGGCACCCGCCTCGGTCACCGCGATGGCCACGATCTTTTCGCCTTGGATGATGCCGGGGAGGTACTTGTGCTTTTGCTTGTCGGTGCCACGGCGGCTGATATGCGTGGAGGACATGTCCGTGTGCACCAACACGGAGGCCGGCACGCCGCCGTAGCCGCTGCGGCCGAGTTCCTCGGCCCAGAGCACGGAGGCGACGGGGCCCATGTCGGTGCCGCCATGCTCGACCGGGTGGCGCATGCCCAGCAGGCCCAACCCGCCCAGACGGCGGAAGATGGCGCGGGGGACGCGGCCTTCGCGTTCCCACGCGTCGGCGACCGGGATGACCTCTTCGGTGACGAAGCGGCGCACCTGTTCGCGCAGCATGCGCAGTTCTTCGGTGATGCAGAGCGGGTCGTTCAATTCAAGCGTGTTCATGGGACTTCCAGGCCTTGTTTCAGAGCAGTTTGGCGACTTCATCGAGCATGACGGCAGCAGCCCCGCCGCCCAGCGAGTAGGGGCGGGCATCGCGGAAGATGCGTTCAATTTCTGTGCCCCGCATGTAGCCGGACGCACCGTGCATCTGCACGCAGGCGTCTGCCATGCGCTTGAGCATCTGCGGGATCTGGGACTTCATCATCGATGTCTCCAGGCGCACGCTTTCACCACGGTCTTTCTTGGTTGCGGCGTGGTAGAGCAACAACTTGGCCGCGCTGAGCTCGGTGGCGTAGCCGGCCAGCTCGTGCCGGATGGCCTGCAGATCCCAAAGTGTGCGGCCATAGGCCGAGCGCGTCTTGACGTGCTCGAGTGTGATGACGAGTGCACGCTCCATCATGCCAACGCATTGTGCGCACATGCTCATGCGCTCGCGCTCAAGGCCCTGCATCAGCATGTAGAAACCTTTGCCTTCTTCGCCCAGCATGTTCTCGGCTGGCACCGCGAAATTGTCGAAGAACAGTTCGCTCATGTCCGACGCACACCAACCCGTCTTGTCGAACTTCTTGCCGGTGGTGAAACCCTGGCCGCCTTTCTCGATGACGAAAATGGAAAAGCCGTTGCCACCCTTTGCTTGCGGATCGGTGCGGGCAATGGTGATGAAGACGTCGGCCGAGAGCGCGTTGGTGATGAAGGTCTTTTGGCCATTCAAGATCCAATGTTCGCCTTGGCGGGTTGCGGTCGTTTTCATGCGCGTCAGGTCCGAGCCACCGCCGGGCTCGGTGACTGCGAAGCCCAGGACACGTCGGCCCGATGCGATGTCGGGCAGAAAACGCCGCTTCTGGTCTTCGGTGCCTGCGCGCACGATGACCGGCGCGGCCATGTCGGCGTGGTCGGAAATCGATGCGGCGAAGCCGCCGAAGCTCGAACGCCCGATTTCTTCGCCGAAGACGACCGTTCCGCGTGCGTCCAGCTCGGTGCCGCCAAAATCCGACGGAATGGCCAGGCCCAGGAACCCGAGATCGCCCATTTGCTGGTACAGCTCACGCGGCAGCATGCCTGCTGCTTCCCACTCCGCCGCTCGCGGGACCACATCTCGCGCAACGAAGCGGCGGAGCTGTTCACGAAACTGGCGGTGTTCGTCGGAGAGGTATTCGTTGTCAAGGTTCAGCACAATGGACTCCAGGAGCCGGCCTCGTTGGCAGGCCGAAAAATGGGAAGAGATCGGTAGGGGGGGCCTCACCCGATGAATACCGGCGCGCGACCCTCACGGGAGGCGAATACGGTTTCCATTTGGTTGGGTGTGCCCAGCAACGCTTGCTGCTCGACGGTCTCGGCCAGCAGACCTGCGGCAGCCGCGCGTGAACTCTGGCCCGCAAACAGGCGCTTGAGCGCACGCACCGCGTCCGGGCTGCGTTCGGCGATTTCGCGGGCGGTCGCCCAGGCCAGCGCGTGCGGGTCGGCGTCGACGCGGGTCACGAGACCGTAGCTCAGCGCCTCAGCGGCTGGGAAGACGCGGCCCGTAAAAGCAAGTTCGCGCACCACGTCGTCGCGCATCAGGTCGTAGAAACGCACGGTGCCACCCATGTCCGGTACCAGCCCCCAGTTGACCTCCATGATCGACAGACGGGCGTCGGGCGTTGCGTACCGCATGTCGGCGCCCAGCGCGAGCTCCAAGCCACCGCCCAGTGCGAAGCCGTGCACGGCCGCGATGACCGGCATCGGCAACTCGCGCCAGATCCAGGCGGCGTACTGAAAGCGGTTGGACAGACCGTGGGTACGTGCAACGAGGTCGCGCGTGCCTGCAATGCTGCCATCCTTCATGTCCGCCAGAACCTGCATGTCGATGCCCGCGCAGAAGCCCTTGCCTTCGCCAGCCAGGACCACCGCCCGAACCCCACGTTCGTTCCGCAGGCGCTCGCCAGCGGCGATCAATGCGTCGAACATGGCGCCGTCCAGGGCATTGGATTTGTCGGTTCGCACGAGCGTGACGCAGGCAACCCCGTCTGCTCTCACTTCAACTCTCACGCGTTCTTCGTTGCTCATTGGAAAGCCTCCTTGTTGAGCCGTTTGGCCACTTCTTCCAGCATCACTTCGGTAGCCCCACCGCCGATGGTCAAGATGCGGGCATCTCGCGTCATGCGTTCGATCGGGCAGTCGCTCATGTAGCCCGCTCCTCCATGCAGTTGCAGGCAATCGCGCATGATGTCCTGCACCGTTTCACCGGCCAGAGCTTTGACCATCGAGACTTCGCACACGCAGTCTTCTCCTTGGGCCATCCGCACGGCGGTGTCGTGCACGAGCGTGGTCACTGCCTTGTGCCGAGCAGCCAGCATGGCCAGTTTCTGGCGGGTCGCTTGCAGATCCCACAGGGTGCCGCCGAACGCCTTGCGCGATTTCAGATGGTCCAGCGTGATTTCAAGCGCGCGGCGTCCGAGTCCAACCGCCATGGCACCCAGAACCAGCCGTTCGTTCTGGAAGTTCGCGAGGATGGCTTGGAAGCCGCCGTTTTCAACGCCCAGAAGGCTGTCGGCTGGCAATCTCGCTCCGTCGAACACCATGTCGGCGATGTCGGAGGAATGCAGGCCAAGCTTGCGTGGCATGGGCCGGATCTCAAGCCCAGGTGTGTTGCGCTCCACGATGAACAGCGAAATGCCCCGGCTGGGCTTGGCGCTTGGGTCGGTGCGAGCGGCCACGATCATCACGTCGCCATGCAAGGCGTTGGTGGCATAGGTCTTCACGCCGTTCAATGCCCAGCCATCTGCATCGCGCCGCGCCAGCGTCTGCATGGAAGCCAAATCTGAGCCCGCGTCTGGTTCGGTCACGGCAATGCCGCAGATGAGTTCGCCCGACAACATGCCCGGCAGGTAGCGTTGGCGTTGTTCCGGCGTCCCTCGGTGTCCGATATGGGTGGAGGACATGTCGGTGTGGATGAGAACCGCTTCGGCAACGCCGCCGAACGAGGATGCCGAAATTTCCTCGGCAAAAACAACCGAGGCGATGGGACCGAGCGGATTGCCGCCGTCTGCGTGCGCATGGCACAGGCCGAGCAAGCCGAGTTGGCCCAGCCCCCGGAACACCGAGTGCGGTGTGGTGCCCGTGTCTTCCCAGGCCTCACCGTGTGGCTCGATCTGTTCGCGCACATGGTCGCGAACGGTATCGCGCAGTTGGACAATGCGCGGGTCTGCGAATGAGAGGGGCTGGGTCATCGATCGGCGCTCTCAGGAAGGTGCTCTGGCATCTGGACTCCCATGTGTCTGGGCGGCATCAAGGCGCGCCCGTGAGGATTTAGCCGTCAAGTTTATAATAAACCGTCAAGTCGGACTATTAATGGATTTCCCTAAGCCTGCGTACAAGCAAGTGTTATGGCTTTGTGTGGCTTCGCCGGTTGGGGTCCGTTGACACCCGTGGCCAAGGGGGTTGTGAGCACCCCTGATCCGGAGCGCTGCGTTCGGTATGCCGGCAATGAGCTGGTCGCCCACCAAGCACCTGGCGACCAACGAGGCGCGCCTCTCCCAGATTCAGAACGGGCGCTGGAAGGTCGTGCTCGACTACGACCAGATGAAAAAATGAGCGGCGCGCGCCTGCATGTGCGCGGTGAATGCCGCCGCGCGGGTTATTTTTCCGCCAGAAACCCGAGCAGGAACAGGCGCGTGATGCGCTCGCAAAGTTCGTCGGATTTCATCGGGCCGCCCGGCCGGTACCAGTAGTCGGTCCAGTTGAGCATGCCCAGCAGCATCATGGTGTAGGGCTTGTAGACGCTGTCCTGCAAGCCTGGGTGGATTTCGCGCAGCAGGTCGGCCACCTGGTCGGTCACTTTTTTCTCAAGCTGGCGCAGAGGGGTCTGCATGGCCTTGGGCAGAAACTTGACGTCGTTCATCGCGATCACATGACGCCGCCGCGATTGCGCCGATTTCTGCGCGTAGGTCAGCACAAAGGCGGCGAAGCGATCCTTCACGGGTTTGTTGCCGGCCACCGCTTCGTCTACGCTCGCGATCACTTTCTCGAGGTGCTCGGTCAGCATCGCGCTGAGCAGGTCGTCCTTGGTCGGAAAGTAGTGGTACAGCATCGACTTGGTCGCGCCGCAGGCCTGCGCGATGTCTTGCATCTTGGCGTTCGGGTAACCCACCTTCGCAAAAAGCGCGGCGGCGCTGTCCATGATGGACTGGCTTTTGGCGTCGTAGTCATCGGATCGCACGCGTGGCATGTCTGTTCCCTCTTTGCAGCCGCTGGCGCGGCCTTTGCGAGGCGTGAGTGTACCCGGACCCTCATGGGTGCTGGTATATCGACGGCATTTAATAACCCGACGTGTCGGACTATAATAAATGCAAAACCACTTGGAGACGTGACATGAGCCTGCCTTACTTCTGTGAACCCGACATCGTTGATGAAGACTTGCGCATGGTGCGCGAGCAATTGCGCCGCTACGTCGACGAAGTGATCGTGCCCAATGGCGACGCCTGGGAAGCCAGCGGCGAGATCCCTCGCCACGTCTTCACCGACCTGGGCGCGATGGGCTTTCTGGGTATGCGCCACCCCGTGGAATACGGCGGCGGCGGCCTGGGTGCGCTGTCGTCGCTGGTACTGGGTGAGGAGTTGTCGCGTTCGACCTTCGGTGGCGTGGCCTCCGCGCTCACGGTGCACAGCGACATGTCGCTCTCGCACATCGCACACCGCGGCACCCACGAACAAAAGCAGCGCTACCTGCCTGCAGCCTGTGCGGGCGAAAAAGTGGGTGTGATCTGCGTGACCGAGGCCCATGCCGGCTCCGACGTGGCGGGCTTGAAAACGCGTGCCGAACGCACGGACGGCGGCTGGGTGATCAACGGCTCGAAGATGTTCATCACCAATGCCGTGTTCGGCGACATCTACATCGTGGCCGCGCGCACCGACCCACATGCCAAGGGCAGCAGAGGTCTTTCCCTGTTCATTGTGGAGAAGGGCAACCCGGGCCTCAAGATCGCGCGCAAGCTGGAAAAACACGGCTGGCGCTCGTCGGACACCGCCGAGCTCTATCTCGAAGACCTGCATGTGCCGCACGACGCGTTGCTGGGCGAGGAGGGCAAGGGCTTCTACTACATCATGAGCACGTTCCAGAACGAGCGTCTGGTGGTCGGTGCTTTGAGTTCGGGCACGGCTTCGCGCGCCATCGAACTGACGGTGGAATACGTGAAGCAGCGCCAGGCCTTTGGCAAGTCGCTCTGGGACCAGCAGGTGGTGCGCAACAAGCTGGCCTGGATGGCTTCAAAAACGGCGGCGGTGCGCTCGCTCACCTACCAGTGCGCGCAGATGATCGACGAGGGCAAGGAGATCGTGCG
>NZ_JBFJMY010000011.1:0-24025 GCF_041633695.1 Hydrogenophaga sp. | reverse complement strand
GGGTGGAGAACGCCATGGACTACATCTCGACCGGTGGTGGTGCATTTCTGGAAATGCTGGAGGGCCGTACGCTGCCGGCCCTGGAGATCCTGCAGCAACGCGCGAGCTGACCCAACGCCGCCATCTCCGAGTGCGATAACACCGCTTTCACGCGACAGCCACCCTCTTGGCTGCTGCGACCACCTGTCCCTTCATCATCAAGGAGTTCTCATGGCCTTCATTTCCCTTCGCCAAGTCCTGGATCACGCTGCCGAAAACGGCTACGGCGTTCCCGCGTTCAACGTCAACAACCTGGAGCAGGTTCAGGCCATCATGGAGGCCGCTCAGAAGACCGACAGCCCGGTCATTCTGCAAGCCTCGGCCGGGGCGCGAAAGTACGCCGGCGAAGCCTACCTGCGCCACATGATGCTGGCCGCTGTGGAGACCCACCCCGGCATTCCCGTGGTCCTGCACCAGGACCACGGCACTTCGCCCTCGGTGTGTATGCAGTCCATCCGCTCGGGTTTCACCAGTGTGATGATGGACGGCTCGCTGATGGCCGACGGGAAGACGCCGGCCAGCTACGCGTACAACGTCGACGTGACCCGCCGGGCCTGCGAGATGGCCCATGCCGTGGGCGTGTCGGTCGAGGGGGAACTGGGTTGCCTGGGTTCGCTGGAAACCGGCGAGGCGGGTGAGGAGGATGGCATCGGCGCGGTCGGCAAGCTCACCCACGACATGATGCTGACCGACCCCGAGCAGGCCGCCGATTTCGTGGCCCAGACGGGGGTGGACGCGTTGGCGATCGCCATCGGCACCAGCCACGGTGCCTACAAGTTCAGCCGCAAGCCCACGGGCGATATTCTGGCTATCGACCGCATCAAGGCGATCCACGCGCGCATTCCCAATACCCATTTGGTGATGCACGGCAGTTCCAGCGTGCCGCAGGAGTGGTTGAGCGTGATCCGCGCGCATGGTGGAACCATCAAGGAAACCTATGGTGTCCCGGTGGAAGAGATCCAGGAGGGCATTCGTTTTGGCGTGCGCAAGGTCAACATCGACACCGATATCCGCCTGGCCATGACCGGTGCCATGCGCCGTGCCATGGCGCGCGACAGCGCCGAGTTCGATCCACGCAAGTTTTTCAAGGACGCCACAGCGGCGGCGCGGGATATCTGTGTGGCGCGCTTCGAAGCCTTCGGTTGTGCTGGCATGGGTTCGCGCATCCGGCCGGTGCCACTCGAGCAGGAAGCCTTGCGCTACAACTAGTCGGAAGTAGAGGGCGTTGGTGTCGAGACCGGGAGTTCGAGCAGAAATTCGGCTCCGCCTTCGGGATGATTGCTTACGCTCAAGCTGCCGCCGTGCTGCTCCACGATGCCGTAGCTGATGGACAGGCCCAGGCCCGTACCCTTGCCCACCGGCTTGGTC
Organism: Hydrogenophaga sp.; assembly: GCF_041633695.1. Taxonomy (GTDB): domain Bacteria; phylum Pseudomonadota; class Gammaproteobacteria; order Burkholderiales; family Burkholderiaceae_C; genus Hydrogenophaga. Next base: position 22,618 of record NZ_JBFJMY010000011.1, on the reverse strand, counting down.
GTAAAAAAGGGCTCGAAGATGCGCGAGAGGTGATCCGGTGCAATGCCTGGGCCGTTGTCCCGCAGGCGCAACTGCAGCCGGTGCTCGACCACCGCCGTCTCGATCGACACCATGGGTGGTCCATGCCCTGGCCCGGTGGCGGCGTCCAGCGCGTTTTGCAGCAGGTTCATCAACACCTGCTGCAGCTGGCCTGCGCTACCAGTGACGGTGCAAGGCGGCCCTGGCGTCCAGCGCAGGTCAAAGCTGGGGGCCGCGCCCTTGCGCACCCAATGAATGGCGCGTTCGATCACCTCGTTCAGATTGACAGGCGCACGCACCTCCGGATCCATGGCGGAAAAGCGTTTGAGGCCATTCACGATGTCGGCGGTGCGTTGTGCACCCTCTAGCGTGCCCTCAATCAGGGGCGGCAAATCCTTCAAGACGTGGTCGATGCGCAGACGGACACGCATCTCCTCCAGCTGTTCGACAGACTCGCCCACATGGACGGCGGCCAGGTAGCTGCGCAGGCGGTCGCTGTAGCGGCTCAGTGCGTGCACGTTGCCCAATACGAAGCTGATGGGGTTGTTCAGTTCGTGCGCCACACCCGCCACCAGACGGCCCAGTGAGGCCATTTTTTCGGAGTGCAGCAGTTGCTGCTGGGCGCGTTTGAGCGCCTCGTGCGCCGTGCGAAGCTCGTGGTAGGCGCGCTTGATCTCGGCCGTGGGGCGTGCAACAAAGACCGAGCCCACCCGTCTGCCGCTGGGGGAGACGCGCGGTGTGCAGTTGGCGTCGACCGGCACACTGTTTCGCTGGGCGTTCAGCAGGTTGAGCTCCAGGCCTTCTCCGCGGCGCGCCGGGTTGGCATTGTCCAGCACGGTGCGGGCCCGTTCCACGCTGACGGGATCGGCCAGCAGGTCGTAGAACGAGGTATCGCGCAGTTCGGCATCGCTGCGGCCCACCAGTTCGCACAACGCGGCGTTGGTCTCTTCGATGACGCCGCGTTCATCGCATACCAGCAGCACGTCAGACATGGCCGACAGCACGCTGAAGATGAACTGTTGGGATTGTTCCAGTTCGGTGTTCTTCTTCTCCAGCTCGATTTCATCGTCGATCAGCTGCGAATACACCTCGTCCATTTTCTGGATCACGTCCACCCAGGTGGACTCGTCAACGCCCTCCATGGGTTCACGGGGCATCAGGCTTTGCAGGGCCGGCGGCCGGCTGGGTGGTTCGGGGTTCAAAGACATGTCTTTGCCGCGCTTCAGTGCACCGTGCAGACCATGCACGGATCAAACGACCGCACGATGTGCTGTACAGCCACGGGGGTGGCTTCGCCGTCCTGCACCGGGGCACCCACCAGCGCCTGCTCCAGGGCACCCGGCGTGCCGGCCGCGTCTCGCGGTGAAAAGTTCCAGGTCGTGGGCGCCACGATCTGGTAGTTGGCGATGCGGCCACGGCTGGCCACCACCCAATGGCCCAGGCTGCCACGAGCCGCTTCGCTCAAGCCCACGCCTACACCCTCGGTAAAGACCGGGCTGGGAACGCAATAGGCTTCGTTGGTCTGCAGCTGCGACAGCCAGGTTTCCATCATGGGCACCACACGCGCCAGTTCCAGCACACGTGCCAGCACGCGCGTGAAAACCGTGCCACCGTGGCGGCGCACGGCATCGCTGACCAGTGGCTGGGCCGCCGCCAGTTGGCGCGCAATGGCACCGGTTTCGATCACCTCGCCGGCCAGACGTGGGGCCTTGTTCCAGGTGTAAGCGTCGGGCTTGTCGGCATCGGGCCGGGTGATGCCTTCCCTCGGGTGCAGCGGTCCCTGTGTGTCCGAGAGCCAGGCGTGGGTGGCGTCTTCCCGGATTGCGCCCTCGTCCAACGCGGCCAGTGCTTGGGTCTGGGCATGCCACACCCCGTTGGGAAAGGCAAAACCGCCACCGGGTTGCGGGTAGGCACCAAAACTCAGGTAGCGGCCCGGCCCGGCTCCCAGGCTGGTCAAGGCGGTGCTTTGCACCATGCTCAGAAACAAGCGGAAATCACCACGCCATGGATCTTGGGCATGCCAGGCCCACAGCGCTTCTTCGTCGGCCAGGCCGGTGATGAATTCCAGGGGAGCGGCAAACAACTCGCGTTCCAGAAAGCCACGGAATTCGCGCACCTTGGCCAGCAGGCGGATGCGCTCTGCGGCTTCAACCGGTCTCGTGGAGCCACCGGGCTCGATGCTTTGGGTGTGTGGCCATTTGCCTGCCAGCGTGCCCAGCAGGGTGAACCAGCGCTGGCGCGCGGCGATGGCCGCGCGTGTCTGTTCGCCGGTCTCCGGGGCAAAGCGGGCCTGCGCTTGGGCATGCCAGGGCTGCTGGGCGTACACCGAGCGCGTGAAATCGGGCATGAAGAACAGGTAGAAGTGGGTCAGGTGGTCGGCCAGGTTTTCGGTCGCCAGAATGATGTTGGTGACATGCTGGCCGTTGGGCGGCATGGTGATGCCCCCCAGGTCGGCCAGCGCCCGCGCCGACGCCACCGACTGGGATACCGAGCAGATGCCGCAGATGCGCGGCACGTAGACCAGCGCATCGTGCGGGTTCTTGCCTTGCAGGATTTGCTCGAAGCCCCGGTACATGGGTGCGTTGACCCGCGCCGACGCCACTTGGCCGTCTTCGATGTCGAGCGTCACCTCGAGATCGCCTTCGACGCGGTTGAAAGGGCCGACGAGCAAACGGGTCATGTGGGGCGGCCTATTTCAAACGGGTTTTGCGCGCCACCGGTGTTACCACCAGATGGTCGGCCACGGCGTTGAGCTTGACGCGACGCGGCGTTGCCGACTTGGACAGCGATGCCAGAGCCACGAACCAGGCCTTGGGCATGTCGGTCGGCAGCCCGATGGGAATGCCGGCGAGCTTGGGGGTTTCGTGGAAAGGATGGCCAGGCTCCTGGAAGCCGGGTTCGGTGCAGGCGATGCAGGCATAGCCGCCGCGGGTGCAAGAGCCTTCACCGTTCCACAACCGGGTGTTGCAGTCGGCGTGCACCTGCGTGCCCTTGCAACCCATGTGCTCCATCATGCAACCCAGATCGGAGGGCTTTTCCGCGCTGGCCTTGAATTCGTAGTACTCGTTGCGTGTGCAACCGTGGTGTACCAGCTGGTCGGCATAAAACCGGGGGCGCCCCAGGGTGTCCAGATCGGTTTCACCAAAGAGTCCCGCAGCCAGCGCCATCAGGCTGTCGATGACCCAGCTGGGATGTGTCGGGCAGCCCGCGATATTGATCACCGGCAGGCCGCTGCGGGATCGGAACGCAGCACCCAGCAAACCGCCCACGCGGTCGTCCTCGTATTGCAAGCCGCAGGCGTCGGTCGGGTTGCTGCCGCCCGCTGTCACGCCACCCCAGGCCGCGCAGCTGCCCACGGCGACCACGTGCTGTGCTTGGGCTGCCAGCCGTTCGACCCAGTGGATCATGGGAATGCCCGTACCGGCCAAGACATGGAAGCGCCCGCTGCCGTGAGGTCCACGCAGCAGCGAGCCTTCAATGCACAAGGCATCGAGCCGCAAGCGGCCCGCCGCAATGTCTTCCAGCATGCTCACCAACTCATGGCCGCTGGCCAAAGACAAAGACGGGTGCCACATCATGTGGATACCGGCGTCGCGCAGTTGGCCATGGAAATCGCTGGTGTCCGCACACAGCAGCGACATGCTGCAACCGCCGCAGCCGCCAGATTGCAGCCACAGGACATTGAAAGCCGCGTCGGTGTGTGCCATGTTCAACCTTCCAGCCCGAAACGGGCCATTTTGCTGCGCAAACCCACGCGCGACAGGCCCAGCTCGGTGGCCGCGCGGGTTTTGTTCCAACGGTGTCGAAGCAAGGTCTCGCGCAGCAGCACGGCCTCGATCGCGTCCAGCCGTTCGTTCAGCGTGCCGGTGCGGGGCAGGGCGGTGTGTCCCGCCATCTGCCCGTCGGTGGCCAGGCCGGCCTGGCCGTGCAGCACACGCGGGGAGAACGATTGGGCGCCCACGCAGTCGTCGTCGCTCAAAGCCAGGGCGCGGGCGATTTCGTTGCGCATCTCGCGGATGTTGCCGGGCCAGGGGTAGGCCATCAAGCAGGCCAGCGCTTCGTCGCTCAGCGAGGCGCCGGGGCGGCCGAGTTCGATGCTCACCTCGCTCGCCAGACGCTTGGCGATCGGTGCGATATCACCGGCACGTTCCCGCAAAGGTGGCACCGTGATGGACACGCCCGCGATGCGGTAATACAGGTCTTCCCGGAACAGGCCTTCGTGCACGCGCTGTGCCAGGTCGCGGTGCGTGGCGGCGATCACGCGCACGTCTACCGGCACAGAGCGAGCACCACCTACCGGGCGCACTTCGCCTTCTTGCAAGACGCGCAGAAGCCGCACCTGGAAGGCGGGTGAGGTTTCGCCGATTTCATCCAGAAAAACGGTGCCACCGTGCGCGCGCTGGAACAAGCCCGGATGGTCGTCGTACGCGCCTGTGAAGGCGCCGCGTTTGTGGCCAAACAGTTCGGATTCGAGCAAGCTGTCGGGGATGGCCGCGCAGTTCTCCACCACGAAGGCGCCGCTCGCCCGTGGGCTGCCGTAGTGCACAGCGCGCGCCAGCAACTCCTTGCCGGACCCGGACTCGCCCAGCACCAGCAGGCTCAGGTCGTAGCGGGCCACCCGTGCCGCCATCTCACAAACCGCATCCAGGGGACTGCCCGGCGCGCGTTCGATGCGGTCGAAATCGAAGACACTGCGGGCCCGGGCCAGCTTGGCCGCAGCGCGTTGCCTCAGCACCGGTGTGCTGGTGCGCAATTCCAGGTGCAGGCGGTTGGTGTCGCGTTGCAGGGTCTGGGCTTCCACCGCGTTGCGCACCGTGCTCAGCAGGTGGTCGGGTATCCAGGGTTTGAGGATGTACTGGTAAATGCCGGCGTCGTTGATACCGGCAATGATGTCTTCGGAATCCGTGTACCCCGAGATGACGATGCGCACCGTGTCTGGCCAACGCTCTCGCACTTCTTTCAAAAACTCCACGCCGGTCAGCACCGGCATGCGTTGGTCGCACAGGATCACGCTCACCTCATGGCGTTCCAGCCAGCCGCGCGCTTCTTCGGCGTCGCTGGCGGTGAGCACGGTGAAGTCTTCGTCCAACGTGCGCCGCATCGCGTCTTGGGAGCGGACTTCGTCGTCCACCACCAGCACGGTGGGCATGGCGTCGGTGATCGTCATGTGCGGTGGATGGCGAGGTGTCGCGGCGTCCAGGCGTGAGCGAGTTTGTGCACGAAGTGGTACCGCGCGACGTGGTAGCTGGGGTCAAAGCCGTAAAAGTTGCGGTGCATGCGAGACAGCTCTTGCTGGCGGTAGTCGGCCAAAGGGCGTGCCGCTTCGTCGCTGGCACGCTGTTCCTGCTTGCGGAGCAAGCGTTCGGGTAAATTGTAGGCCTTGGCCAGCCACGCGGCCTGCTCCGTGACCTGAGCGTCCCACGTCGATGGCGGCCCCGTGAAACAGCGATCGATCAACCCCATTTGTTCGGCGCTGCGCGCCGACACTGGCAGGCGTTGCCGCATGAGTTGCTCGGTTCCTTGCTGGCCCAGACGCTTGGGGCACAGGTAGGTCCAGTATTCCGAGCCGTACAGGTTGCCCATGTTTTTGTAGTGCGGGTTCAGCAAGACCTCGCCATGGGCCCAGACTTCGTCTGCGGCCAGGGCCAGAAACACACCACCGGCGCCCGCGTTGCCGCGCAAAACCGACACCGTGAGGCGGTCTGTGGTGGTGATGAGGGCCAGCGCCACGTCGTTCATGGCGTGGATGTTGTGCCACGAGGCATCGGCGGCGCTGCCAGCACCGTCTTCACCCAGACCATGCGCAGCGGCTTCTATGCAGTTGAGGTGGATGCCGTTGCTGAAAAAGTCGCGTCCTCCCAGCAAGACGAGCACCTTCAGCGGGCGCAGGTTCGTCTGCTGGATGGCGGCCAGCAAGGCCCGGCATTGGTGCGTGGACATGGCGCCGTTGTAGAAGTCGAAGGACAAATAGCCCACGAGCGCATCGGGCGGGCCGAGCTCGGCGTAGTGCAACTCGCCCCATTCGGCCGGGTCGCGGGCCAGGGTCGCCGGGCGCGTCGGTAGCGCCGAGCATTGCTCCGAAAACAGCAGAGAGCAGGGCAGCTTGAAGCGCGGGCTTGGGCTGCCCGATGGCAGTGGTGCAGCCGGAGCTGGTGCCGTGTCCGCCAAGCAAGCCTGTCCAATCCACACACCGCCGTCCACCGTGCGGCGCAGCACGGCCCCATCGCGCTGCGCCTGCAAACTCCCGGGTGCTGCCGATGGCAGGCTCAGCATCAGTTCGGCGCTGGCGGCATGTCCGTCCCAAATTCGGCAGGGCAGGTCAAACAGCTGGTCCACCAAGCCAGGCTGGCCGTCGGCGCTGCGCATGCGCCGCAACACCTCGGCGGTGCTGTGGCGCTGCCAGTCGATGGCGCGGTCGGTCTGCCGCATCAGCGCGCGCCAGTGCGGTTTGGGGGCGTGCGGGCCGGGTCGATCGCCGTTCTCGGCGCCGCCGCTCTGCAGGCCACCGGCCTGGAGCCGCTGCAAGGCCTCGGCAACGGCTGTTTGAGCGGCCTGTGCAACTTCGTGGCGGTACAGCTCGCCCTTGCTGGTGTCGCGTAGGTCAAAGCCAGCGCTGGCCCAGACCGGGCCGGCATCCAACTCGTCGGTGGCTTGCAAAACGGTCACACCCCAGCGGGCTTGGCCGTCCAGCACCGCCCAGTCCAGCGCGCTGGGGCCTTGGTCGCCGGGAGGGCCTGGGTGCACTATCCAGCACAGCGTGCTACGCCAGATGGAAGCAGGGATGCGGCGCTTCAAAAACGGGGCCAGCAGCAAATCGGGTCGAAAGAGGGCGACCGCTTCTTCGGTCACCGAATCCGCCACGTCCAGCTCCACCGAAACCTCGTGGCCCAGACTTTTGAGCAGAACAAAAAGGCGCTGACTCAGGCTGTTGAAGCTGTGGCACAGCATGAGAATGCGCAACGGTCGAGGGGCGGTCATGGGTTCAGGTCTTCAAATATTTTGGCTGCGGCCTTGCGCCCGAGGTAGAGCGCAAGCTTGGCTTGCAGTGCCTGCATGGCGGCCTGTTTGTCGGTGTCGGACTGGGCGGCCATCAGTGGCGCGAGCACGGTCATGAGATCGGGTCCGAAGTGCGGCGCCAGGCGCACCGCGATCTGGCGTTTGACCGCCTCCCAATGGCCTTGCTTCGCGCCTTCGTCCGGCGACGGCTGGGATGGCGTTTGGGGTGGATCGGCCTGAACGGGCGCTGGCTCGCGTCGACTGACCACCTCGACCAAACCCAGGTCCAGCAACGATTGCACCGGGGGCACGATGCTGTGGCCCAGTTGGCGTTCGACTGCGGCCAGCGGGTCTTTGCCGTTGATCAGGATCAGCGCGGACCGGGTCCGCGCGTCGATGGCGCCCGAGCGCCGCTGGATTTCCTCTCGACCTGCAGCCGATTTTTGATAAATCTGGTTCAGCTGGATCGCCATCGGGTAGGCCTTTTCGGGGTCAGCAGATGCGCGGCAGTTGTTCGCCGCTGAGCCAGTCGACCACCCGCCGTCCACCGAAACGGGTATTCATTTGCACAAAGTGGTGAGGGTCTTCTGTGACGACCCCGATCTGCACCGCCGCTTGTCCCAGGGGGTGCGCATGCATGGCCGCCAGCACCGCTGCGGCGGCCTGTGGCGAACACACGGAGATCAGCTTGCCTTCGTTGGCGATGTAGAGCGGGTCCAGTCCCAGCAGCTCACATGCGGCATCGACTTGTCCCAGCACCGGAATGGCGTGCTCTTCCAGCACCATGCCGACACAGGACTGGCGGGCGATCTCGTTCAAAGTGGTGGCCAGGCCACCGCGTGTGGGATCGCGCAGCACCCGCACGCCACCCGGTGCGGCTTGCAACATGGCCGCCACCAGGGTGTGGAGCGCGGCGGTGTCCGACTCGATGCTGGTTTCGAATTCGAGCGACTCGCGTTGCGACAACACGGCCACCCCATGATCGCCTATCGTGCCCGAGAGCAGGATCACATCGCCTGCCCGCGCGTTGCTGCCCGAGATGTCGACACCTGGCGCCACCACACCCAGCCCGGTGGTGCTGATGAAAACGCCATCGCCCTTTCCGCGTTCGACCACCTTGGTGTCGCCGGTGATGATGGGAACCCCCGCCTCTCTGGCCGCCGCCGCCATGGATTCGACGATGCGTTTCAGGTCCGACAAGGGAAAGCCTTCTTCCAGGATGAAGCTGGCGCTCAGGTACAAAGGCTGAGCGCCGGACATGGCCACGTCGTTCACGGTGCCGTGCACGCTCAGGCAACCCACGTCGCCACCGGGGAAAAACAGCGGCGAAACCACATGACCGTCGGTCGCCATCACCAGCCGTGCGCCTGCGGGCAGGGGTGGCGGCGCAAACACCGCTCCGTCGTTGCCTTGGCGCAGAAACTCGTTGTCGAACGCCGACAGAAACAACTCTTCGATCAACTGCGAGGCCGCACGGCCTCCGGCACCATGGCCCATATCGACCCGGCCATTTTTGATATCCAGTGGGCGGACATAGTCCTTTTTCACTGTGCTCATGCGGTCTCCACCACCACCGGGATGTCCTTAAAGCGTCCATACGAATAGTGCGCCGCGCAGGCGCCTTCGCTGGACACCATGCAAGAACCAACCGGATTTTCGGGGGTGCACACGGTGCCAAAAATCTTGCAATCGGTGGGTTTTTTGACACCACGCAGAATGGCACCGCATTCGCAGGCCTTGTTGTCCGCGACCGGCTTGTACGCGAGGTCAAACCGGGTTTCGGCATCGAACTCGGCGTAGGCGCGCCGGATCTTGAGGGCGCTGTAAGGCACCTCACCCAGACCCCGCCATTCAAAACTGGTCCGCAACTCGAAGATGTCGGAAACCAGGGCCTGGGCATTCAGGTTGCCGTGGCGGCTCACCGCGCGGGTGAACTCGTTTTCGACCTCGGCGCGGCCTTCGTTGACCTGGCGCACCAGCATCAGCACGGCCTGCATCACGTCCAAAGGCTCGAATCCGGCGATCACCACCGGTTTTTGGTACTCCTGGGCGAAATGTTCGTAGGGTTCCGAGCCGATCACGATGCTCACATGGGCAGGCCCCACAAAACCGTCGATCGGAACCGTGCCATATTGGCGTACCTCGGGAGACTCCAGGATGTGGGTGATGGCCGATGGCGTGAGCACATGGCAGCACAGCACGCTGAAGTTCTTCACCTGGGCACGCTGGGCGTCGCGTATCACCACGGCCGTGGGGGGCGTGGTGGTTTCGAAACCGATGGCAAAAAACACCACCTCGCGGTCCGGGTTTTGCCGGGCCGTCTCCAGCGCATCGGCCGCCGAATACACCATGCGGATGTCGCCGCCACGGGCCTTGGCCTTCACCAGCGAGAGGCTGTCGGACGCCGGCACACGCATGGTGTCGCCATAGGTGCAGACGATGGCATCGCGCTCCAACGCGAGCTGAATGGCCAGATCCACGCGACCAATCGGCAAGACGCATACCGGGCAGCCCGGTCCATGCACCATGCGCACGTTGGCCGGCAGCATCTCGGCCACGCCATAGCGGGAAATGGCGTGTGTGTGGCCGCCGCAAAACTCCATAAAACTGTAAGAACGATCGGGTCGGGCTTCTTGCGCCAACCGTGCCGCGATTTTCTGGGCGATGCGGCCATCGCGGAATTCGTCAATGTATTTCATGGGAGGTCTTGGTTGTATCGGCAAGGTCGCCACTTGCCTGTGCCAGTTCACCAAACATGGCGAGCGTGCGTTCGGCCTCTTGCGGGTCGATTTGTCCGATGGCGTGGCCAACGTGGACGATGACGTAGTCATCCACCTGCACGCCGTCCACCAGCGCGATCGAAATGGTTTTCCGTATGCCGCCCAGCATGACGATGGCTTGTGAATGGGGCAGCAACTCGACGAGTCGGGTGGGAATGGCTAAACACATGACAGGCTTTCTGAGGTTTCGGAAACGGGGTAGCGCCGTTGTTGTGCGACCACCCAGGCCTGGCCCAGGGCCAGACCGGCATCGCCGCAGGCGCGGGCCTGTGGTCGGTAGACGCGCAAGCCCTGTGCTTGCAGCTGGCGCGTGACATGCTCGGTGAGTATCTTGTTCATGAAACAACCGCCACCAAGGCACACCGTGGTGCAGCGCGCTTGCCGCGCTGCGTGCGCAGCCCAATCTGCCAGGGCGCGCGCCAGCATGAGATGGAACCAGGCCGCAGCTGCCGGCACACGGTTGGGTGCGGCAGGCCACGCCAGCAAGCGGGCCACCAGCGGGCGCAGATCCAGGGTGTGGTCCGGGCCGTTCGGCAGCAGCAGGGCCATGTGGTCGTCGGCCACGCCAGCCGGGTCGTGGCTGATCAGCCACTGAGTGGCTTGGCGTTCGAGTTCAATGGCGGCTTCGGCCTCCTCCTGCCGCTGAAGGCACAGTCCGAGCGCAGCCGCAGCGGCATCGAACCAGCGCCCGGTGCTGGTCGTGGTGGGACAGTTCAGTCCGCGTTCCAGCATGTGCTGGATGGTGCGGGCAGCAAGGGTGCCTTGCACCTGCTCAAGGTGGGTCGGAATTTCGCTTCCGCGCGCCATGGCGTGCAATGCCGAAGCCAGCATGCGCCACGGCTCGTGCGCCGCCGCGTCGCCCCCCGGCAAGGCCAGGGGCCAGAGGTGGGCCAACCGTTTCCAGCTACCGGGTTGTACCCACAGCAGTTCACCGCCCCAGGCGGACCCATCGGTACCCAGTCCAACACCATCCAGAGCCAGGCCGATGACGGACTCGTCCAGTCCGTGTTCGGCCATCACCGCAGCAATGTGCGCGTGGTGGTGCTGCACGCCGACGGCGGTCGCCTGCCATTCCGCGGCCAGGGTCTGGGCCAGACGGGTGCTGAAAAAATCGGGGTGCAAGTCGTGGGCAATGTATAGCCCAACAGGTCCTGCTTGCGCACCCAGGTGGCGCGCCGATTCTTCCAGGGCGAGGCAGCTCTGGGCGTCGCGCAGATCGCCGTGCAGTGGCGAGCTGTGCACGCCGTCGGCGTCCAGCAGGCAAGCGGTGTTTTTCAACCAGGCTCCCAGTGCCAAAACCGGATGAGGCGACGTGATCATGGCGTGTCGGCGGGCCGGGTTTAGGCGGTGGCGCCTGCGGCCTTGGCCTGGCGCAGTTCGGCTTCGAGCACGGCAATGCGTTGGCGCAAATCCGCCTCGGTTGCAGCGTGCGTAGCGTGCGCAGGGTCGCCCGTGGCTGCGTGGTCGTGGTGCCGGTCCATCGCATGCTCCAGCCAGTGCAGCCAGGCGTCCATGCCTTCACCGGTGGTTGCCGAGAGCTGGATGATCTCGATGCCAGGGTTCACGCGGCGGGCCAACTCGATGCAGCGCTGGACGTCGAAGTGCACATGTGGCAACAGATCCACCTTGTTGAGCACCATGAGTCGGGCCGCAGCGAACATGTCGGGGTATTTGAGGGGTTTGTCTTCCCCTTCGGTGACCGACAAGATCGCCACCTTGGCGGTTTCACCCAAGTCCCATGCCGCCGGGCACACCAGGTTGCCCACGTTTTCAATGAACAGCAGTTCGCCGTCGTGCCCGTGATGGTCGTGGTTGTGGTTGTGCAGTTGTGAAAAGGCCTGCGCGACCATGGGTGCATCCAGGTGACAGCCTTTGCCGGTGTTGACTTGCACCGCAGGGGCGCCGGTGGCACGGATGCGGTCGGCATCGAAGCTGGTTTGCTGGTCGCCTTCGATCACGGCGACCCGCAGGCCCGGATGGACTTGCTTCAGGGCGGTGACGGTCGCGCACAGCAGTGTGGTCTTGCCCGAGCCAGGGCTGGACACCAGATTCAGCGCCGTGACGCCATGGGCTTTGAAGTGCTGCCGGTTCTGGCGCGCGATCCGGTTGTTCTCGCCCAAGATGTCGGTCTCCAGTTTGATCGCACGTTGCTGGCTCATGCCCGGCACCGATACCCGTGCCGGGCCGGCACCAAAGTGCAAGTCCCCGGTCTGGGCATCAACCTGTGGCCGCTCCTTCGTTTCGGCCAGACGCTGCGGCGCCGGAGCGCCCGCGTCGCTGCCGTGGTGAGTGCCGTGCTCCCCGTTCTGGTCGCCGGTCGTGGCGCATCCGCAAACTACACACATGTTTGTTCTCCTTTAGTCGTCGCTCACCAGCATGTCGATCACGCGCAATTCTGTGCCACCTGTGGCCTGCAACTGGTAGCCGCCACAGTGCGGGCAAGCAGCGCCGCGTTGGGGCAGTTCTACCGTCAGGCTACAAGGCATGCACCAGGCTTGGCCCATGGGCTCTTCGAATTCCAGCTTCGCACCGTCCAGCCGTGTGCCGGGCGCAATCGCCTCCAGCGCAAAGCGCAGGGCGCGCAGCTCCACACCTGCCAGCTGGCCCACCTCCAGCCGCAACACCGTGACGCTTTGAAAGCCCTCACGTAGTGCGGCGTCTTCCACCAATTTCAAAATTCCGCCCGCCAGGCTGGCCTCATGCATGTTGGGCCTCCGTGGAAGGCATGGCGTGCTGGATGTCGAAGCGGACGCAGGGATCAAAAGCGGTCATCAGCATCAGGATAGACCGGTTCACACCGGGTGCGGCGTATGGAGGCAAAGTTTCCAGCGCCTGGGCCACGGCTCCGCGCGGGTGGAAATTCCACTCGGTGGGGGCGATCACGTGGTAAGCCTCTACCCGGGCCTTGGCGCTGGAGTCGCTCAGACGCACGTGGTGGATCAGCAGGCCACGCGCCATTTCAACCCAGGCCAAGCCTTCGTTGGGCGCAACGCACAGACTGGCGGCTTGCAGCCATTGCGTACCGGAGTGCTGGGCAGCTTCGGGCTGCGCCAGTCGGATGGCTTCCGCCAAGCGCGCGCCCAGGCGCAGCCACGGAGAGTCCAGTCGCTGCGTGTGTTCCAGATGGAGCCGCGTCCAGGTGCCGGTTTCTGCGCATTGTTCGCGCCACTGAGGTTGGCGGGCGTTGGCGGGTGCCTCGAGCAGCCCGCCCGCCAGCGCCCGCAGCTCCGGTTCACTGGTGTGCACCCGCAAAGCGGGGGCACCGGCCATCGCGACGTCCGCCGCCGTCTTGCACGCCTGCAGCAGCTCGGGCAACCAGCCCGGGGTTTGTGCGCTCCAGGCAGTCAACCAAGCACGCGGAGCGGCGTCCCATTGCACCAACCACTGGGCTGCGGGCAGGCCCAGGCACTCGCGTGCCAGCCAGTCGGCTAAGCCTTGTACAGGTGCCTGCGGGTGGGTCGAAGCTTGCCAGGGCATTGGACAAGCGGCCAGCGCGCGCAGGGATCGGGCCTGGATGGTTGCGCCGGTTTCGGGGTCGCTTGCCAATTGCAAGGGCCAGTCCAGGCCGATGCGTCGCAAGTGCTCACGCAAGGTTTCGATTTGCAGTTGTTGCCGCGCAAGGTCCGATGGGGGACCTGGCCGCCCGCGTGCGGCTTCTAGTGCCAGTTCGGCGCAGAGGTGGTGCGACTGTCCGCACAGGTTGAACAGACTGGCCAACCGAGCCGGTACGGCATGCGCCGGTTGGCCGCGTGTGATCTGGTCGATCCAGTGCGGGCGGCTACTGACCAGGTTGTGCGGTCGTGGCACACCGGGGCGCACCGCCAGTTTGCCCGCCAGCCGATCCATGTTCATGTCAGTCATGCGGAACCTGCGCAACAACCGGGGCGCCACTGGCATGACCTGTGCCGGGGTTTCGTTGCCCAGCGCTGCGTCCCAGCAAGAATGCGCGACGGGCGGGCACGGCCGGGGCCTGCGTTTCGGGGGCAGGCACGGGCGCGCGCAGTGTGCTCAAGATGGCGTGTGCGGTGGCCACGGCGGTGGCGTGGTCGTGAAATTCAAAGACCGGGGAAAACAGCGAGCAAGCTTCGTAGCTGCCCAAGGCGTCCTCGTGGCCGCTGATGAATTCAAAACAGGTCTGCCCCACGTACCGGGGTTGCTTGCTGCCCACGCGTCGGGTTTGGTCAACCCGCACCAGGGGGAGGCACACCAGGTTCATGAACCAGGGCGTGATGAGTATGCCGATGGCGGCGCACGGCGCGGTGTTCGGTTCGGTGGCGCTAGGGTGCGCTTCTTCGTCCGGGCATTCAAAGCCCACCGCCTCCACCTGCACCACGGGGTTGAGCAAGGGGATGCCTTCCATGCGCGTCGCCGCGATGGTTCGGTAGAGCGCAGCCAGCGCATCTACGCGCGTGGCCATGGCCGCACTCAAGGGGGAGGGGTGTTGGACGCGCATGTGGCTTTAGCTTTCCTCGGCGTCGGGCAGCACCATGAATTGCTCGGCATCGCCGTCGCAGGTGGGGCAGCGCCAGTGCGCAGGCAGATCGGTGAACGCGGTGCCGGGAGACACCTGCCAAACCTCGTCACCCAAGGCCGGGTCGTACACCCACCAACAGATCTTGCATTCCAGCCGCGCCGAGCTGGGCAACTTGCCGCTGTTGCCTAGGTAGCTGCCTTCAAACCGCGGCGCGCTGCTCGAGTTCATGCGCTCTCCACCCACTCCAGCACTTCCTTGAGGCGGTCGTACGAATCCTCAAGGTCCTCCTGGGCGGCTTGGGCCACGTCGGGCAACTCGGTGATCTCGACTGTGTTCAGAATCACCACGTCTTGCGAGTTGTAGTACACCACCCGCCAGGTGTGCGGAGAACAGGTGTTGGTGATGCGGCAGTTGCCATACCCCCGGGACAGAATCAACACCCGCCCGGTCCCCAGGTGGTGGTCCATGAAACCGATGTCTTCCACCGACATCGGAAGCAGCGTGAGGTTGATCACATACGCCGGTTGGCCCGCACGCCATTGCTTCCACTGGTCTTCGATCTCGGTGAGCAGCAGTGGTGCGTTCTGCACATTGGGTGGTAGTTCCCCGGACCAGCGGGGTACTGTGGACCACACGTCCTGCTGCGCGGTGTCTTTCAGCGCCTGGGGAATGTAGCCCAGCTCGATCTGGTCCGACACCACCACCCCGTGCGTGGTCTGGATCACGCGCCACACACCTGCAAAGACCGATTCCTGTACCCGCAGCGTGTAGGTGTCGTCGCCCGGGGTGTGAACCAAGGCGCTGACCTCGCCTTCACCCAGCACGGTGTTGATCAATTTCAGATCGGCCTCCGGCAGGCCGTTCAGACTCACCGACCGGTTGCCGCCGTCGCGCACCGCATCGGCCAGCAGCACCAGCGCTTCGCGCAGCGCCGCACACGCCAGCGCGCGATCGGCCAGCTCCTCCGGTTCGGGCAGGATGGGCGCACGAAAGGTCTCCATGCCCTGCGGCATGGGCATGTATTCCAGCGTTTCTTCTTCGAGCTGGCTGCCGGGGCCGATGGTGGTCACGGGAATGGGGAAATCTTTCATGGGGGTCTTTCTGGCGGAGTAGACGGAAAATCAATGGCAGCCGGCGTCGCCGACGGTGGCGCTGACCACCGGAATGCCGATGGTGGGTGCGCGCGAGACCGGTAGCGCCAGAGCCCGTTCGACTTCCCGCACGTAGATGTCCCAGTCGTGCATGCCCGACAACGTGGTGACGTATTGCCCGTCGCGCAAGAACAGCAGGGTCGGCCAACGGTTGGAGCCGTATCGGCGGGCCAGTGCCTCTTCTTTCTGGCGAGGTACCACGGCGATTTCGAACCGGCGCGAGGCAGCGCCGCGCAGTTCGGGCAGTACCACCGCCACGTCCTGACCTTCGGGGAAGCGCACCGCGTCGCCGGCAAACAGCACCACGCGATCACCACCCAGTGCGGCCCAGTCCTGGATGGATTGTTCGTCCACCCAGGTGGCGCCAAACTCCGTCACCAAGCGTTGCACCAGAGGTGAGTCTTGCGGCACCGCCTTGGGCGGCTGCACGGGCAGTTTGACCAATGTTTCTGAACCGGTGGAATCGTTGCTCATGGTGTTCTCCAAAAAATCAAGGGGTGCTTGTGGACAAGGCCAGCAACTGCTCACGGCTCATGCGGGATGGCAGCTCGAATGCAGCGGCCGTGGTTGGCGCGGCGTTGGTCAGGCCTGGGTTGTCCAGTGCCATCTCCAGCAAGTCCAAGGTGCCGTTGATCTCTTGTGCGCGCGTGGCGTCGATGTGTTCCTGGGCACTGTCCAAGAAAATCAGCAGCCATTCGCCGGGTGCCACCGGGTCGACCAGTGCAGTGCGCACACGCCGCTCCAGGCCGCGACCGGAACACACCGCGTGGCCGGGTTCGATCGACAAGACCTGCATGGGAATGCCAATACACATGGTGGACTCAAGCCGTGGTGGATACTGGGAAAAAGCGCTCATCCCCGGAACGGCAAGCCAGCTCTTCGGGTGGCCGGTCGCCTTCGTAGCGCAGCAAATCGAGTTCGGAAAAGGTGACCGCCTCGTACACACTCAAGGCCTCGGTCCGTGCTGTGGGCTTGGCGCCCCACTGGCGCAAGGTATCCAGCCCGTGAGCCAGCGCATCTTCGAGCGCCAGCTTCACCACCGGGCGCAAGCTGCCGCCATAGTCTTCGAGTTCTTCCGGTTGGCAGCCGATCAGCAACACGGCTTCGGGGTATTTTTCGGTGAGCATGGCCAGCGACAAGACTTCCTGGAAACCGGTTTGGTGCAAGCTCATTTTTTTGGCGCCCATGAAGCGGGGCACGTCTTCGTTCTCGATCAGCTTCAAGGTACCCGGCACCAGGCCGTAGTCGATGGCGTCAAAAATCAGCAGGTGCGTTGCTTCCTGCACGTGCTGGATCAGGTACAGACCTTGGGTGCCGCCGTCGATCAGGCGGACATGGGGTGCGAACGCATAGCGCTGTTGCAGCGCTTCAATGCAGCGCACGCCAAATCCTTCGTCGGCCCACAAGACATTGCCGATGCCCAGCACGCAGATAGAAATGGATGTGTCACCGTCCCCGTGACAAGCGGTTTCAGACGTAGGTGTGAGCATGGGTGGTCAACTCCTGAGGTGGTTTATTGCAAGCCGGGAAAGCGGCTTGCAAGAGCAGCGGGTGCTGGCCAATACACGGGCAGCAGGCGCTGGGGCGCGGGTGCGGTGGTGTGACCAGACGGGGTGGCGCAGCGGTTGAGCTGGCGCAGGGACTTCCAGGTATGGAAGTTGTCCCACGCGGCCTGCAACGCCAGCCAGAAAGCTGCGTCGGTGCCAAAGGCAAGTGCGCAGCGAATGGCGGTATCGGGCGTCATACCGCGTTGACCCTGGATCACTTCATGCAGGCGCCGACGCGATACACCCAGGACCCGGGCCGCCTCGGTCTGGGTCAAGCCCATGGGGTCCAAGATGGTGTGTTGCAGCAGTTGCCCCGGGTGCCGTGGCGCGCGCAGGGGAACGCCCACTGGCGCACTGGCCCAGCGGTCGTTGCGCTTGCGTGGGTGGCGTTGTGGAGATTGCATGCGACCTGCCAGGGCGTTTCAGTCTTTGAACGTGCGGTGGCCGGACACCATGGTGCTGACCACGCTGGAGCGGCCCATGATGTCCTCCCGGATCGCGGCGTAGACGTGCAGGATGACAAAGCAGATCAGAGACCACATGCCGAGGTGGTGCCAGGTGTGCACGTCTTGCGATTGACCAAACAAGGGGATCACCCAGCCAAAGAGCTTGTCTTGCCATGACCCCATCTGGGCGCCTTCGGCATAAAGCGCAAAGCCGGTCACGACCATGAACACGGCCGTCAGAAAGAACATGAAAAACATGGCGAAGCGCGCCAACGGGTTGTGCCCCACATAACGGCCGGGACGCGCGCTGACAAAGGCATACCACTTGACCATGCCCCAGACTTCCTGCCAGTAGGCGCGCTGGAAGATCGGGACCCAGAACAGCTCGCGTGCGTGGTGGTTGCCGACAACGGCCCAGTACATGCGTCCCAGCAAACCCACGGCGAGCAGATAGCCGGCCGCAAAGTGGGCGAACCGGATGTAGCCCATGACAAAGTGGTCGCTGGCCTCGCCGGGCATCGTGGGCAACGGTGAGCCAATGAAGTAGCCGGTGATGGCCAGTACCGTGATGGCCAGCGCGTTGACCCAGTGCCAGATGCGTACCGGTGCCTCATAAACATAGACCGATTTGATGGACATCGCTTTCGCGACTTCCGCCGCGTCGTCGTTCGACAACGTGGGAACATGAGACGGATGAGTGGCAGGCATGGTGCTTCTCCCGGGTTAGAGCCTGGCGGCCAACATCACCAAGCCCGAGCTGCCCAGCGCCAGTGCGGCGAGCTTGGACGTCCAGGCAGGCAAGGTTTGCAGCCGAGCGCCGATCATCAGGCCCAGCAAGTGCAGAACCGATGAGCCGAGCAGCACACCAGTGGCCGTTACCAGCATGACCGGGCCCGGGATCAACTCGTTGCCATGGGCGCTGCCGTGCAGCAGTGCCGCCACCGCGATGAAGAGCAGTCCGGGTGCTGCGGCCAGGCGGCGTCCCGCCAGGAGCATGGCGCCGAACAGGACCACGCTGAGCGCCACACCGGCTTCCACACCTGGCAATACAAAGCCGGCCCAGGCCCAGGCCATGCCGACCAGCAGCATCAGCAGAAAAGCCGCCGGCCCGGCCAGGCGTCTACCGCTGGGCAAGGCTGCGACGGACCAGGCACCGACGGCCACCATGGCCAGCAGATGGTCCAAGCCCAGAAAGGGATGGGCCAACGCGTCTGCGAACCCGGAGGCGCCGTGTCCGGGATGGGCGTGGGCCGCACCCGCGGCCAGCGCCACCAGCGTGGCGGCGCCTAAGCGCAGAGTTTGGGGTTTGAGCATGAATGAAATCCTCGAAATAGGGTGTGTGGGAACAGGAGCCGGGCTTCAGCGCACCTTGACCGAGGTCAATTCCTGGCCGTCGGGGCTCATGACGTGGGTGGAACAGGCCAGGCACGGATCAAACGAGTGCAGCGTGCGCAGAATTTCCACCGGCTGTTCGGGATTGGCCATGGGCGTGTTCATCAGGCTGGCTTCGAAGGCGCCGATTTGCCCCGAGTTGTCGCGCGGACTGCCGTTCCAAGTGGTGGGTACGACGCACTGGTAGTTCTCGATGCGTCCGTCTTTGATCTTGATCCAGTGACCCAGGGCGCCACGCGGCGCAGCGACGGTGCCCACGCCTTTGGCCTCCTTGGGCCAGGTGGAAGGATCCCACTTCTCGACGTTGGCGGTGGTGGTGTCCCCCGCCTTGATGTTGGCGACCAGCTCTTTGAAGTCCTCCAGCATCATTTCGCAACAGTACTGGGCTTCCAGCGCGCGCGCCAGGGTGCGGCCGATGGTGGTGGGCAGCAGTTGCTTGGCTGTGTAGTGCGTCTCGGGCATGCCCAGGGCCTTGGGGAAGGCGCTGTTGATGATGTGCGCCGAGCTGTCCACCTGCTCTTTGACGCGCTGGCAATACGGGTTGCCTTGCAGGGCATGGGCATAACCCAGGATGTAGCGCGACAGCGGCCCGACTTCCATCGCATGGCCGCGCCAGCGTGGCGCCTTGATCCAGGAATATTTGGCGCTCTCGTCCAGTTCCTTGATGTCGGTGCGCGTGCCTTTGGTCTTGCTGCCCAGCACATAGTTGGGCTCGGTCACGCCGTCCCAAGGGTGCAGCCCTTTGGACTCGTCGGCATATTTGTACCAGCTGTGTGGCACGAACTCCTGCACCTGTTCCGGGTCGCGTGGGTCCACCTCGTGGATCTTGTTCCAGTTGCCATCCAGAATTGCGCCACCCGGCAGTTGCTGGGTTTCATGCCGACCCATGACCTTTTCATACGTGCCGTAGTCGAACACATTGGTGGCCGCCAAACCACCGCCGTACAACCAGCCCGCCTGCTTGTAGATGGTGCCAATGGCCAGTACGTCTGGGATGTAGACGTTGTTGTTGAATTCGATCATCTCCCGGATCCGGGCCTCGACGAAGTTCAACCGTTCCATGTTCACCGGTGCGCCTGCTGCGCCATCCTTGTCGATGTTGATGGCACAGGGCACACCACCCACCAGGTAGTTGGGGTGCGGGTTCTTGCCACCAAAAATGGTGTGTACCTTGACCCATTCTTTTTGCAGGTCCAGTGCTTCCAAATAGTGTGTGACCGCCATCAGATTGGCTTCGGCTGGCAAGACATAGGCCTTGTTGCCCCAGTAACCGTTCATGAACGGGCCGAGCTGCCCACTTTCAACGAATTTCTTGAGACGGTTTTGGATATCGCGGAAGTAGCCGGGCGAAGACATCGGGTGGCTGGGCGAGACCGTCTGTTGCAGCTCCGACGTTTTCTTGGGGTCGGCGTTGAGGGCTGAGACCACGTCCACCCAGTCCAGTGCATGCAAGTGGTAGAAGTGCACCGCGTGGTCGTGCTCCTGCAAGGTCTTGGCCATGATCTCTCGGATCAGGTAGGCGTTCTTGGGAATTTCGATGCCCAGCGCATCTTCCACCGCACGCACCGAGGCCAGCGCGTGGCACCCGGTGCACACACCGCAGATGCGCTCCACAAAGGCCCAGGCGTCGCGGGGATCGCGGCCTTTGAGAATCACTTCCAGACCGCGCCACATGGTGCCGGTCGACACCGCGTTGCGGATGATGTTGTCGCTGTCGAGGTTGACCTCGCAGCGCATATGGCCTTCGATGCGGGTCACGGGGTCCACCACAATGCGGCGGCCCGTGTTGTCCATCTTGAAGCCTTGAGTTTCGTAAGCACCCATGGTTTGTTTCCTTCTTTGTTATTGAGCTTGGTGCTTCAGTGGTCGGCCAAGGCAGACGCGCTGCTCGCGCTGTCTGTTTTCTGGGTGGCGCGTTTGATCGCAGACACGGCCGCGTGTGCCACAGCTGCCGCACCGACAACACCAGCGGCCGCTCCACCAACCTGATCGGCATTCGCTTCAACGCCGAACTGGTGGATGTCGGTCAAGCGGTCGTAGAAAGAACCTTTGTCCCAGAAACCGTCTTCCGAGCAGCCGATACAGCCGTGTCCGGCCTGGATCGGGAAGCTGGTGCCTTCGTTCCAGCGTGTGGTGGAGCAGGCGTTGTACGTGGTCGGGCCTTTGCAGCCGACCTTGTAGAGGCAATAGCCCTTGCGTGCGGACTCGTCGTCAAACTTCTCGACAAACTGGCCGGCATCGAAGTGTGGGCGGCGGTAGCATTTGTCGTGGATGCGCTGGCTGTAGAACATCTTGGGCCGGCCCTGGCGATCCAGCTCCGGCAGGCGGTCGAAGGTCAGCATGTAGGTGATGACGCCGGTCATGACCTCGGCGATCGGCGGGCAGCCAGGCACCTTGATGATGGGCTTGTCGAAGATCACCTTGTGGATCGGCGTGGCCTGCGTGGGATTGGGTTTGGCCGCTTGCACGCAGCCCCAGGAAGCGCATGAGCCCCACGAGATGATGGCCTTGGCATCTTTCGCCACGTGCTTGAGCTGATCGATGAAGGGCTTGCCGCCGATGATGCAACTCATGCCGTCTTGGTTCAAAGGCGGGTTGCCTTCCACTGCCAAGATGTAGTTGCCCTTGTACTTGACCATGATCTCTTCCAGGATGGCCTCGGCTTGATGGCCAGCGGCGGCCATCAAGGTATCGTCGTAGTCCAGCGAGATCATCGAAAGCACCACGTCTTTGGCCAGCGGGTGCGCCGAGCGGATGAAGGATTCCGAGCAGCAAGTGCACTCAAGACCATGCAGCCACAGCACCGGTGTGCGCGGTTTGTTTTCCATGGCGTACGCGATCTGCGGGACAAAGGACGAACCCAAGCCCAGCGACGTAGCCGTCAGCGAGCAGTACTTCAAAAAACTGCGGCGTGAAATGCCCTGGCGGCGCATCACCTCGTAAAAAGTTTCCATCGTGGAATGTCTCCAGTTGCTTCTTGCTCTGCGCCCACCGCGGCGGTGCAGAACGCACCTGGGTATGACGACCCGTGGTCTTACGCGGGCCTATAGGTTTTGCAATTCACAGGCCAGCCTGGAGGCTTCCACGGGAATACCCTGAGGGACCAAGCTAAGTGGCTGTTTTGATTGGGAAAATTTGGTCGCCAAAAACGGCTCTGTAGGCGCCTGCGGTACGGGGTGGAAGATGGTCTTGCAGTTGAGGCTTGGCGGTGGCAAGTTGTTGTCCGGTTTGCGCCTGCGGATCCAGCCAGCGTCTGGTAGGCCCTGGTGGGCGTGCATCCAAACCGGGCGCAGGCTGTCCCGGCGCGGCCAGCGTGCTGGGACTGGGAGCGTGGCGTGGGATGTGGTGGCAAAGAAGGTTGGCGCCCAGCGGTCAGCCCGTGCTGGCCAGTCATGTCCCGGCGTAGCGGTTGGACGCAAGGGGGCGCTCAAAGGTCTCAACGTTTGCAACAGCTTGGTCAGCCATGGCAGCAGGGTTTATACCAATCTGTATATAGGCAATCAATCATATAGTTGAGTTATCGGAATCAACCAACGAACAGGGGCGCGCAGTGGACGAGATGCACGAGGTTTTTGAAGCGGTGGCGCGCTACTTCAGTGTGCTGGGCGAACCCACCCGTTTGCGCATCCTGCACGCGCTGTGTCAGGAGGAGCGTTGCGTCAACGACATCATCCAGGCCACCGGCCTGGCGCAGGCGAATGCGTCGCGCCACCTGGGCCTGATGTACCAGGCGGGCATGTTGTCGCGCCGCCGCGAGGGTACCCAGATTTTTTACAAGCTGGCCGACCCGATGTATGTCGAACTGTGCCGCACG